>JAEFBC010000183.1 GCA_016292155.1 Saccharofermentans sp.
ATGTTAACCTCTGCAAGTTCGTAGCTCTCCTTATCGACGCTATCAACCACGATGCTTCCCTCTCAAGCCTCATCAATCCTACTGAGAAGATCAAGAAGCTCCTCAAAGAGAAAGAGAACATCGGCTGATAATGGCTACTTCAGGCAGATCCGGATCAGGCAGTTCTTCAAGGAACACAAAAAGCACTTCGAAAAAGACTACGAGAAGCTCTGCTTCCCGCAGTTCTTCTTCGCGCTCAAATTCCAGAAAGAGTGCACCCGTCCAGGAAGAATCCGGATTTGCAGGAGTTGTTAAGAAGTTTGCCGCATCAAAGGCAGCTTCCCCCATTATCTTTATCGCTGCAGTATTGCTGATCACCGGCATAGATCTTCTCGTAAGCTGGAATAAATATGACCTTTTCTTCAAGATCTTAGGCATTGAAGTCCTCATTGCCGTTGTTGTTTGGGTCATCCTTACGCTGGTATTTTCGAGAAAGAAAAATACCGGTTCTGAAGACGAGTACGAAGACGAGGTATAAACCTTGACCTTAGACGGCATTACCTGTCAGCTTCTTTCAAACGAGCTGAATACCGAACTCGAAGGAAAGCGTGTAGATAAGATCTACATGCCGGATAAGCATACGGTAATCCTCCATATCAGATTTACGGGCGGATATAAGAAGCTCCTGATCTCGATCGATCCGGGCGCTCCGAGGATCTGCTTCAGCGAGAATACGATCGAGAACCCATCCATGCCGCCGTCATTCTGCATGCTTCTTCGTAAGTATCTGGCAGGATCGCGCATTGAGAGCGTTACAAATCCCGGTTATGAGAGGATCATCGAGATCACGGTAAGTAAGTTCGATGAGCTTAAGGACCGTAAGACCTATACCCTTACCGTAGAGTTAATGGGAAGGTTCTCAAATCTTATCCTCATAAACGAGAGCGGCAAGATATTGGATTCCGCGGTGCATGTCGATTTCTCCGTATCACGTGTCAGGGAAGTCATGCCCGCCAGGGTCTACATCTATCCGCCGGCACAGGATAAGCTCATGCCTGACGATGCCCTTAATATGGCTAAGGAAGGCAATCTTCCCATTATGGAATCAGAGCTCTCAAGACCTGTCGAAAAGGCTCTCGTCGGCTCTATCAAAGGTCTGTCCCCTATCCTCGCAGCTTACATTACCGAAAAGGCTGAATTAGACGACAGGAAAACTATTTCGATGCTCTCCGAAGAAGAGCTCAAAAGACTCAATTCATCAGTAAAAGACTTCTTATCTTCAATCGTCGAAGGCACATACAAGGCCCGCGTATATTTCGATGAGAGCGGCGAACCTGCTGACTGCTCAATTGTCGAACTAAAAGGCTACGAGAAGGCCAAAGAACTGTCCTCCATCTCCGAAGCTATCAACTTAAGCTACATAGCAAGAGATTCAAGACTCGTTCTCGATATGGGCAGCGACAGATTAAAGCAGATAATAAGCTCTGCCCTTGCCAGAGTAATCAAGAAGCGTGAACTTCACGAACAGGACCTTGCAGAAGGCAAAAAAGCTGATTTCTACAAGCATTCCGGCGACATGATCCTCACTTACAAGTACATGATCAAGCAGGGCCAGACAAGCGTAACCCTCACCGATTATACCGATGAAGGACAAAAAGATATGGTCATTGCACTTGACCCTACCCTCGATGCTTCAGGAAATGCACAGGATTACTACAAGAGATTCCATAAGGCTAAGCGCAAGATGGAACTCGCCGAGAAATATCTTAAGGAAGACGAGCTTGCAGCCCAATACTTAAGATCCCTGATGGCAGCCGTAAATGCCGCATCAAGCCTTGAAGATCTCGATGCGATCAACGAAGAGATCAGAGCTGAGATCGCCGGCGATTCAGGCTTCAAAAAAGGCCCCTCTTCCGGCAAGAAAGCAAACATGAACCAGGGTGATCCTAATAAGATGGTCGGTGTTGCCAAGTCAGGAAAGGCTTCTTCCAGAGCGTTAAGAGAAGCTGCAAAGAGAGCTAATCAGGGCAGATCCGGCAAGAATCAGGGCAAGGAAAAGCCTCTCGCCTTAAGAAGATACATGACTTCCGACGGCTATGAGATCCTTGCCGGCAGAAACAACATCCAGAACGACCAGCTCACTTTCCATGTCGCATCCAGACGCGACTGGTGGTTCCATGTAAAGGGTCTTCCCGGAACACATGTAATCCTTAAGACAAAGCCCAACGAAGAGATGCCTTCAGATAATGCAGTCCTTGAAGCGGCAAGCCTTGCCGCATTCTTCTCTAAGGCCATCATCCTTGAAGAACACATGACTTCAGGAGACTCCAAGCCCGGCCAGCTCAAAGCCGAGGTCGACTACTGCCCTGTCTCCCATGTAAAAAAGATTCCGGGAGCAAAGCCCGGAATGGTAATCTACGAAGGTTATTATTCGGTTCTTGTTGAAGCGAAAGAGCCTCATTCAAAGGACTAAGGAAATACAGGATTATACAGATGTGCGTATTGGCGTGCAGATTTTTCACATGATTAGGTCAGAATCCGCAGGAATACGAGCGTATTTCAAGGATTATGACCGTGTATCAGGTGGAAAATATGCCGTCAAGACGTGCGCCGGTATGATCCTGTATTTCCTTATAGATCTTATCCCTGAATTTGGATTCCTCTAAAGAGAATATGCATCCGCAGTATTTCTGTCTGTAAAGACCGATCTCTCTTGCCATATCCTGCCCCTGGCGAAAACCCGGTCTGAAATCCATATAATCGAACTTTATACCATATTGTGAGGCCTTCTTATCACTTATCTCAGCGATCTTGTCGTGCTGCTGGTAAGGACTTACCAAAAGTGTTGTACAGAAAGATTCATAACCGTTCACAGAGGCAAACTTTGCGACCTGGTCCATACGGATGTCATAGCACATCTCGCACCTTGAAGCGAACTCTTCAAGATAACTTTTTGAGAGCCAGTAATCCTGCATGCATTCCGTCCCGACGGAAATAAGCTTAACGCCATAATGGTCACAGGCCTTCTGAAGATTCTCGTGGCGTCTGTCAAACTCAAACTGAGGCTGGATATTAGGGTTATACCAGAAGCAGTCAATATCTTTTGCCGAAGTCAGCAAAAGATCTATGGGATACATGGCACAGGGCCCGCAGCAACAATGAAGGAGCATCTTCCCCATCAGTTGTTATCACCATTCCTTTCGGAATTCTGCCAGTCCTCGATAGAGATATTCTCATAACGCGGAGGCACTATATCAGCATTCTTCATGCCGGTAATAAATGACGGCGGAGGAGTAAGTCCCAAGTGCTCGAAAGCTCTTAACGTGAGCATTCTTCCCCTGGGTGTCTTATGAAGGAAGCCGTTCTGCAGTAAGAAAGGCTCATATACGTCTTCGATCGTTATCGGATCTTCACCTGTGCAGGCAGCCAGAGTCTCAAGTCCTACAGGACCGCCCTTGAAGATGTCAGCAATAGATGTAAGCAGCCTTCTGTCCACTGCATCAAGACCTAATTCATCGATATCAAGAGCCTTAAGGCCGTAGTCGGAGACTTCTTTGTCGATCGTCTCTTTTTCGAGATATGAAGCATAGTCTCTCATACGCTTAAGAAGTCTAATGGCGATTCTCGGCGTACCGCGTGATCTGGAGGCGATATTTCTCAAGCCTTCTTCATTTATAGCGATTCCAAGGAGAGCCGCATCTCGCTTTAAGATCTCCATTAAGTCTTCAGTCTCATATAATTCAAGGCGGTGGATCATGCCGAAACGGTCTCTTAAAGGAGCTGACAGCATACCTGCCCTGGTCGTAGCGCCGACAAGCGTAAAATGCGGAAGATCAAGTCTTACGGATCTTGCCGCAGGACCTTTGCCGATCATGAGATCAAGGCAGTAATCCTCCATCGCAGGATAGAGCACTTCTTCCACGTTCTTATTAAGTCTGTGGATCTCATCGATAAAGAGGACCTCATTCTCATTAAGATTCGTAAGGAGCGCTGCAAGGTCACCAGCCTTCTCAATGGAAGGGCCTGTTGTGATATGCATGGCAACACCCATCTCGGATGCAATGATACCTGCAAGAGTCGTCTTACCAAGTCCCGGAGGACCATATAAAAGAACGTGATCCAAGGCTTCACCGCGCTTCCTGGCAGCATCAATAAAGATCTTAAGGTTCGTCTTGACCTTGGTCTGACCGGAGTATTCCTCGAAGGTTACAGGCCTTAACGCCTTCTCCTCGTTGTCACCCGGCTGTCTGAGCCTGCCCAGTACGCGCTCTTCCTCATTCTCATGTTCATTAAAATTCATCATCGATAGTCAATTCCTTAAGAGAATTTCTTGCCCGAAGCGAGCTTTAATGCCTTGCGGATAAGGTCTTCGAGACCTATTCCCTCTTCGTAGCCTGCCGCTACCGCTTCTGCCGCTTCCTGATCTTTATATCCTAACACAACGAGAGCGCCGACAGCATCCTGCATGACGCCTGTGTCTCCGCCTGCAGATACTGCCATAGCAACAGGTGTGGCGCTGACAGAAGCAGAACCTCCGAGCTGCGCTTTAAGCTTATCCTTAAGCTCAAGAATGATACGCTCGGCAGTCTTCTTGCCAAGGCCCTTAACGCCCGTAAGAAGCGCTACGTTATTGCTCATGACTGCTGCTGCGATCTGCTCTGCGGATAATGCTGCACAAATGGAGTGTGCGACCTTAGGTCCTATTCCGCTTACCGTAATGAGCTTTAAGAACATCTCCTTCTGGTCTCTGGAATTAAAGCCGTAAAGTGAGATATCGTCTTCTTTAACACTCTGGTAGAGATAAACGGTAGCCTGATCGCCGATCCCTCCGATCTCTGCTGAGATCCCCAGAGGGCAGTTAATGAGATAACCGATACCGTTATTCTCTATTACAATCTGCTGGTCATTACGTTCAGTTATAACACCTTTGATATATGCGTACATTCAAGTTCTCCTTAAGACATATAGAACTATTCTATCAATAAATCAGACAAATCCCTGATTGCGGTTCGAATAACCGTAGCGGCCATACTGGTAGCCGGATACGGCCTTGCCCGCATAAGCTGTTCCTGTATTGGCAAGAGTTATCGCCAGAGCCAATGCGTCGGCAGCGTCATCCGGCTTCGGAACTTCCTTAAGACCCAGGATAGATTTGGTCATAAGCTGCACCTGCTTCTTCTCTGCCTTGCCGTAGCCTGTAATGGCGAGCTTTACCTGTCCCGGAGTAAATTCAAATACTTCAACTCCGGCTCTGCCAGCCTCAACGAGGACAGCGCCTCTGGCCTGTGCAGTACCTATTACGGTCGTATGGTTATGACCCATGAAAAGCTCTTCTATGGACATAAAGTCAGGCTTATACTGCTCAAGGATAAATCTGACCTTGTCATTAATCGCCAGAAGCCTTAACGGGAAATCAACGCCAGCCTTAGTCTCTATGACGCCATAATCGATCACTTCGAACTTGGAGCCAGTTTTATCGATTATGCCGTAACCCGTAATCGCATAACCCGGGTCGATACCGATTATTCTCTTCTTAACGGGCTCTTTGGTCATAGTACTCCTGATAAAATAAACATTTGTTCGTATTATACATTAACGGCCTGACAAATCAAGTTATGACATCCAATATGGCAGGTTTCTTCTCAGGCTTCTCAGGACCTATCTCATAAGCCTCTAAAATGAGGTCCATGGCGTCGAAAAGAGTCTCTTCGGGCAAGTTACTGTTCTCGCCCTGGTAGAGCGCACAGAGAGAATCTCCGCGTTCTACACGGTCACCTGTCTTAACAAAGAATCCGATTCCCGCACCGTAATCTATGCTGTCAGTTTTCGCAAGGCGTCCGGCACCGAGAAGAACTGATGCCTGGCCTATGAGATCGGCTCTCATACCCTGTACGTAACCTGATTCGGGAGAATTGACATGCATGCAGTCAAAAGGCTTGTCGACATATACAGGACTGCCTGAAGGGCTTAATTCGCCGCCCTGTGATCTGATCAGCGTCTTAAACTTCTCATAGCAGCTTCCGTCCTTAAGTCTTGCTCTTATCTCTTCCCTTAAGACCTCAGGGCTCATGCCCGCATCTTTGCCTGCAAGGGTTATGAGATGGAAAGCAAGCTCGGTAACAACTTCAATTACATCTTCTTCGCCCTTGCCGGTTACTGTATCGAATACTTCCTGCATCTCCAGGATGTTTCCGCAGAATCTTCCCAGTGGCTGATCCATATCCGTAATAACGGCAACTGTCTTTCTTCCAGCGAGCTTACCTATCTTGATCATGGCTTCAGCGAGTTCTTTGGCCATCTTGTAATCCTTCATGAATGCGCCTGAGCCGCATGTAACGTCAAGGACTATAACCTTGGCGCCTCCTGCGATCTTCTTGCTCATGATGGACGATGCGATAAGAGGGATGGAATCAACCGTGCCCGTGACATCCCTTAATGAATAGAGGATCTTATCCGCAGGTGCAAGGTCAGGAGTCTGTCCTGAGATAACCATGCCTGTCTCTTTTACGAGCCTGGGGAACTCTTTGGAATCGACCTCTACATTAAAGCCCTTAATGGATTCGAACTTGTCCACCGTACCGCCGGTAAAGCCAAGTCCCCTGCCGCTGAGCTTAACTGTCTCAACGCCAAATGTCGCAATAAGGGGCAGCAAAACAGGTGTGACCTTGTCGCCTACACCGCCAGTGCTGTGCTTGTCCACAGGAACGCCTTCAAGATATGAGAGATCCATCTGGCTTCCGGACGCTGCCATCTCAAGCGTGAGAGTCGTCATCTCACGCTCATCCATGCCGTTTAGGACAATAGCCATGAGGAGAGCTGAGATCTGATAATCGGGAATGCTGCCATCCGTTACGCCTGACACAAAGAACTTTATCTGTTCATCAGTAAGGCTCTGCTTATCTCTCTTGGCGATAATAATGTCTCTCATATTCATGGAAGATCACCTCCGGTACAAGGTCCTATAAAAGATATGGCTATTTACCAGCTTGTGACTGATATTTTTAAATCTCCGAAATGAATAGTATCATATCGGCTCTTTAATGGCACTAGCCTGATGCCTCTACCTGATCTAATTCAGGCTGCTTTTATCTTGGTTATCTTTTCTCCTGTC
>JAEFBC010000184.1 GCA_016292155.1 Saccharofermentans sp.
TCCTGCAGCCTCAAGCTGTCTCTCGGTCTCTGAATTGATGACGTCCATGACAGCTTCAGCGGAGGCAAGGCTCATCTTGCCGTTTATAAATGCCCTTCTCGAAAACTCGCCGGGATAAGCCATTCTTATTCCGGACATTCCAAGGCACTTTAATATCTCCTGCTTTACCGCACCTGAACCGTGAGATGATATCTCGACCATCTCTTCGCCTGTATAGGAATGAGGCTCTTCGAAATGCGTGAAAATGACCTCGTCCACCTTCTCATTGGTGGACGGATCCTTCACATATCCGAAAGCGCATGTGTAACCGGGGATCTCTGATAATCTGGAATAATCGCCGCTTGATCTAATGATGACCGAGCATTTATCGGCAAGTTTTCCACAGCCGTTACCCGATACACGGATAACCGCTATGCCTGATATTCCGGCCGGCGTGGAGCAGGCGCAGATAGGTTCGTCATCATACGAATACATCGTAAAAAGCCCGCCAAATCCTGGTATGAGATCTTAAAAGAATTACTTCTTCTCTTCAGGAGTTACTACTACGCATCTGTTAGGCTCAACACCCTCAGAATGTGTTGTAACACCCTTTACTTCCTGGAGGTAAGAATGAACGATTCTTCTCTCTGCAGGGCTCATAGCTTCCATAACAACCTTGCGGCCTGAACGTCTAACTCTGGATACAGCCTTGTCAGCGAGGCCCTTGATGACCTGCTCTCTGTGCTTTCTGTATCCGCCGACGTCAAGGTAAACGTGAACTCTCTGCTCACTGTGCTTGTTGGCGATAAGGTTTGTCATGTAAGAGATTGCTTCGAGTGTCTCACCGTGACGTCCGATGGCAGCACCGCAGTCAGAACCTGTTACGGAGATGAAGATAGTATCATCTTCCCTGTAGGAATCCATGTTGCCGTGAATGCCGATGCCGGAGAGAACTTCTGCTACGAAGTTTGCAGCTGCATCTTCAGCTTCGCTTACTGCGTCGCCTTCAAAGCTCTCGTCGTCACCATAGTATGTATCATCAGAATCATCTGAAGCAGCAGCTTCATCGCCTGCCTCTTCAGAATTGAATGTAACCTTAACCTCAGCGTCCTTTCTTCCTAAACCGAGAAAGCCGCCCTCTGTTCCTTCTTCAACAACTTCGACAGTTGCCTGCTCTTTTGTACAGCCGAGCTCAGAAAGAGCTGCCTCAATTGCTTCGTCGACTGTCTTACCTGTTTTGATTACTGTCTTTTCCATATTTGCAAGGCCTCCTTCTTAAGCCGGTTAATCTTTATTCTTCTTGCCGTTCTTCTTGGATGTCTTTACATCTGCACCGGCATTAACACCTGCGAGCTGGGCTTTTCCGGACTTCTTGAAAACAGCGTCCTTCTTAGCTTCGATCTCAGCCTTCTTTACTTCATAAGGCTTGGTGAACATGTAGTAAACGATGATGTTCGTGATGATAGTCATAAGACCGGAGATGATCCAGTAAATACCCATTGCAGCAGGCATCGTGAATGTTGTCCACAGCATGAGGATAGGCATTGTCCAGTTCATCACCTTCATCATGTTGGCTGAGTAATCTTCAGCACCGCCCTTGCTGCCAGCCTGGCCTTCCATAGCCTTGTTGACCTTGGCACGCTTCTTGGCTTCTTCCTCTTCCTTCCAGCCCGGCTTAAGAATCTTGGACATCTGCATAACAACGATGTTGCTTGCAACAACGAGCAGCGGGATGATAAGCATAGGGACATAAGTCTTGGGATCACGTGCGATAACAACGGGATTCCATGCGGGTGTAATTGAGAGGTCCATACCAAGGAAGTGAAGATCGACCATCTGTTCGATCTTGATGAATCCCTGATGGATACATTCATTTAAGAACTGGGCATTCTCGTTAAGAGCCTTGATGAGACCGATGTGGAACTCAGGTGTAACGCCCTTTGCCAATATTCCGCCCTCGCCCATTCTGGAACCGAGATCGATCATTGAAAGGATGTTCTCTTTGCTTACCTGTGAAAGGTAGATCAAAGGTCCGCTGACGATACGGTAGATAGGCCAGATAATGAAGACCTGAAGGAGAGGTAAGAGACAGCCTGAAAGACCGCCTGCGCCGTTCTCTTTCTGCATCTTCATGAATGCTTCCTGATAAGCTTCCTTATCATCTCCATAGATACGCTGAAGTTCAGCCTGCTTGCCGCTTAAAGCCTGCATCTTGAGCATGGACTTCTGTGATTTGACGTTAAGAGGGATAAGTGCTCCCCTGATAATTACAGTAAGGAAGATAATTGCCAGACCATAATTACCGAAGAACTGAAACAAAACTCTCTCGAGCCAGCCGAACGCAATGTACAGCGGGTCGAGGATTGATAATTGAACTATAATGTCTCCCATTATTGATCTCCGGTTCTAATACTAAATAAACTTATTCTTATAAGTTATCTGACGGGATCGTATCCGCCTTTCGAAAAAGGATTGCACCGCAGAATTCGCCATATTCCCATAAGTCCGCCTTTAAGGACACCGTACTTAGTAACCGCGTCGATCATGTACTGAGAGCATGTCGGCTGATACTTGCAGTGGGGTCCTATAGCGGGAGAAATATATTTCTGATACCAGCGAACCATTCCTATTACAGCTTTACGGATCATAAGGAGCCACCCTCCAGAAGATCTAGCTTCATAAGACACTTCCCCATATCTGTGCTTAATTCGTGAAAACCGGGTATCCCGCCCTTCGCCTTCAATGTGAATACGTAATCGTATCCCTGAGGGAGCTTGTCTTCCATAAGTCTGTAAGCTTCTCTCATAAGACGCCTTGCACGGTTTCTTCCGACTGCGCCAAGCTCTTTCTTGTTTGCGCAAAAGCCGGTCCGTCTTAAGGCAGGATCTACTTTATAACCGCTTTGTGTGGTTCCCTCTCGTCTTTTAAGCACGTGAACCGACAGGTATCTGCCGGTCGCGAATTTCCCGTACCGGTATACCCTGTTGAATTCAAAATTGAATCTTAAAGCTACCGATTTCAAAGCGAGACTGCGAAGCAGGTCTTAAAATCAGACCGCGATTCTCTTTCTGCCCTTAGCTCTTCTTGCAGCAAGAACCTTACGGCCGTTAGCTGTCTCCATTCTTGCTCTGAAGCCGTGAACCTTTGCTCTCTGTCTTTTCTTAGGCTGAAAAGTCATCTTTGCCATAATATAAATTCCTCCGAATCATTGTATTCTTTCAGTTGCACACCCGCGTTTCTGGCGGCAGCGCATAGTAAGACATAATATAACCTGATGATTATATTAGGGCGTGCGGTCAATGTCAAGCAGAGAAAGCCTTATAAATTAAGTATGCTGCCGTTATCAGCACTTTCCGAA
>JAEFBC010000185.1 GCA_016292155.1 Saccharofermentans sp.
AAAAAAGCCGTTTATTCCTTGCAATTTAAGGCGCGAGAGTTTATTCTTTGTTAGTTTGAATAAAAACAGATAGGAGATCTACTTTGAGCAAATATTCCGGATCACGCACTCCTGTTAACTTTGCGAAAAGAATAGTCGTCAAGGTCGGCACTTCGACCCTCACATACGACAATGGCAAAATGAACCTGGGAAACATCGACAGGCTCTGTCGTTCTATCTCCGATCTCATGAACCGCGGCAAGGAAGTCCTTCTCGTAAGCTCCGGCGCCATCGGTGTCGGCATCGGCTACCTTGACCTCAAGGAGCGCCCCACCACAACCCGTGAGAAGCAGGCAATCGCTTCCGTCGGTCAGTGCGAGCTCATGAACGCTTATGCAAGAAGCTTTTCCGAGTATTCCTACCGTTGCGGCCAGATCCTCCTCACCAAGGACGGCATCACAGACAAGCTCACAAGAGCCAACGTTACAAACACTATCGAGACACTGCTCGAAATGCGCATAATCCCCGTCATCAACGAGAACGACTCCGTTTCCACAACGGAGATCATGCACAACGGCACTTTCGGCGACAACGACACGCTCTCCGCTGACGTCGCAGTCCTCGCCAATGCCGACCTGCTCGTAATCCTCTCCGACGTTGACGGCCTTTACGACGCCAACCCCCGCGAGAACCCCAACGCCGAGCGCATCTCTTACGTAGACAAGGTCACACCCGACATGCTCGACTTCACAGCAGGCAAGGGCTCCTGGCTCGGCACCGGCGGCATGGCCACAAAGATCACCGCCATGAGCAAAGTCACCGAGAACGGCATCATGGGCGTCATTGCAGACGGCTCCGCTGTCCAGACATTAGAGAAGATCGTCGACCAGGACGACGTCGGCACATTCTTCGCCGCCCAGTAAGATCTTTTTACCCAATTTAACAATGTTAAACCCGTCAACTGACGGGTTTTTTATTGCGTGTTTTGTTTTTTCGCGCGCCGGGCGTGGGCGGCGGGTCATGCGCCGGCCTTGCCTATCATGCCCTGCCTACCTGAAGTGCGTGTCGACGATCCGGTCAAAGGTCCTCATATCCAGCGGGTTCTTTTCCGACTCAAATGTATAGAACAGCCTGTCCCCAAGGATAATGCCCTCTTCGCTGTAATCATTGGCCCGTTCCGCCATGTCCTCTTTATAATCCTCGTCATCCATCTTGCCGCAGTGCTCATGGTAAAGTATCTTCCTGTCGCTCATCCTGAGAATCGTGAAATCCGGGTGAATGACCTTCTTCCCAACCTTCAGCGGGCACTCATACCGGTACGGGATCCCCCTTGCATAAAGCCTGTCAGCGATCAAGGCCTCCGACTTCGACCTGACGCGCTCCCCTTTTATGGTCGTAAAAACCGGCGCGCCCTTCTTAAAAGGCTTCCGCTTATACGGCGTCTCCATCCACTTTTGCGCGAACGCATCATCGCAGATATTTATGGGCGTTGCATACTGCTTCCGCCCTTCAGGGAGGCTGTCGTAGATATCTTCTGCCACCGTTTCCGGGTAGATTTTGAGCATTTTCTGGATCGCTTTCTGCTCTGTTTTCGCGCCCTTCAGGACTTTATTCAGATAGCCTTTCTGGATTAGCTGCTCGATGAGGGCGGCGTCATCGTGGGTAAGAAATCTGTCTTTTGATTTGCCGCCGTTAAGATAGTAATAGGACCTATGCTGATGAACCCTGACATTTATTCTGCCATCAGGAAATGTCTGACTCTTCTTTTCAATATCCTCAATGCTTTTAGTAAGCAGGTCTAACCGCGCATTCAGTTCTTTTCTAAAATCAATAGCCATAAAAAATAACCCCCGTCGTTCATGTAATACCTGCAGTGTATAGTGGTAAATCGCTCTTGCGGGGGTAAATTGCTGCAAAATGAAAATAAGGGCCCGAAAATGAGACTATTTGAAGAAAATTGAGACTGGTCTCAGATTTCCACGTGTGTAATTTTCGATGAATTTTAAGGCGAAAATTACACAAAAACGCGATTTTGTGTAATTTTTGGCATTTTTTTAAAGGAAAATTACACAACGGCGGCCACAGGGGGCCCGGGCCGGGCCGGAGAATAGAAAGCAATAGCAGGCCGCACCAATCAACCGGTGCGGCCTGCCCTGATAAGGATATGGTCAACGCTTTTTTAAGCGCTTGCCTTTACTGTGTTCCAGAGTTCTGTGTACTTTTCTTCGAGAGCGTCTGATGTGAAGTAAACTTCCAGTGTGCTGAAGACTGCTTCATCAGGATAGTAGTAGATGTTGCCGGAGACCTCGGGATCGAGCATGTCCTTGGCAGCTGTGTTAGGTGTTGAGTAGCCTACATAATCGCAGTTCTCGTAAGCGATCTCAGGGTCGTACATGAAGTTGATGAAGTCCATTGCGCCGTCGTAGTTCTTGCAGTTTGTGGGAACGCACATCATGTCTACTGACCAGTTGGAGCCCTCGGGGAGAACGAATCTTAAGTCGATGTCTGTCTTGCCCAGTTCTTCGATTCTGTCGAGCATTACGATGTGGTCGCCGGACCATGCGATGGATGCTGCGAGCTCGCCGGCTGCTACCTTGTCCTTGAGGTTGTCTACGCCGTATGAAGGATGGAGCGCGCTCTTCTGCTTGATGAGGAGGTCCAATGCAGCCTGAAGCTCAGCTTCGTTCATGGAGTTGATTGAATAGCCGAGATAGTTAAGAGCTGCACCTATAGACTCACGCATTGAGTCGTACATGCCGATGCTGTTTGTGGACTCTGTGTTGAAGAGGATGTCCCAGATGACTGCAGGATCTGTAGTATCTTCAGGGAGTGTGATCTTGTTGGCGTCATAGACGAGGCCTACTGTGCAGTAAAGATAAGGAACTGCGTAGTCCAATACCTGTGAAGAGATCTCTGCGTTGTCTGTATATGTAACGGACTTGAACATGGGATCCATGTATTTTGTAACGTTGGGAAGCTTGTTCCAGTCGAGAGGCTGGATCCAGTCTTCTTCGATGAGACGGCATACCATGTATTCAGAAGGGATGATCACGTCATAGCCGTTCTGGAGGTTGGGGTACATTGTCTCGTTTGTCTCGAAAGTTCTGTAAACGACATCATACTGGGGATATTTAGCTTCGAACTTTGCTACTGTGTCCTCTGCAATGTAGTCGCCCCAGTTGTAGATGACGAGCTGCTGCTTCTTTGCACATCCGCAAGGCAGAAGCGCTGCGCCTGCCATTACAAGTGATGCGAAGATTGCTAATGCTTTCCTTACTTTCTTCATTTCTTTACTCTCCTTTTATGCACTAATTATTTGTTACCAGGTCTCGAAAAGCTGTATTTTAAGCCTTTTTCGTGTTCTTTGCTTTCTTGAACGATGACAGGTTGGACAGGACCATGAGGATGAGGACTGCGCCGAACATCAGTGTCGTGAGCGCGTTCATCTTAGGGTTGACGCCGAGCTTTGCCATAGAGTAGATCATCATAGGCAGAGTCTGGATAGAGCTGTCCACGTTGAAGTTGCTGATGAGGTAGTCATCGATCGAAAGCGTGAATGTGAGAAGAGCCGAAGATAAGATGCCCGGCATGATCTCAGGGATTATTACGAGTCTTAATGTCTGGAATCTTGTGGCTCCGAGGTCCATCGCCGCTTCGGTAAGGCTCTTGTCGAGCTGGCGGATCTTGGGGCTGATCGATAAGATCGCGAAAGGAACGCAGAGCGCGATGTGTGACATGATGAGCGTGAACTCACTCTTCTGAACGCCCAAGAACGAGAACAGGAGCATGAATGAGATACCGGTAACGAGGTCCGGCATGACATTCGGAACGTATGTCATCGTCATGGCGAGATTCTGAAGCTTCTTGTTAAGGTAAGCAAGGCCAAGTGAGCTTAAAACGCCGAATGCCGTTGATGCAACTGCTGCGATGGATGCGACTTTGAGTGTCTCGATCAAAGACTCCAGGATGCCCGAACCGTCAGAGCCCTTGAACAGGCTCTTGTAGTTGTTAAGCGTGAATCCGCCCCAGATAAATGACTTGGGGATAGCGTTGAATGAGTAGATGATGAGCACTGCGATCGGAAGGTAAATGAATACCAGCAGAAGGCCAAGGTAGATATTGGGGACGAGTTTTTTTGCCAATCTCATAATGCCATACCTCCGCTTCCGGCTTCTTTATCCTGACCTCTTAAGATTCCCATTGTGATGAGAACGAAAATAAGGAGGAGAAGCGATAGCACGTTACCTGCCTGATTGTAGGTCGTACTCTCGTTTAAGATAAAGTTCTGAACTGTGTTGCCGATCGTTGTTTTCGAGCCCTCGTTGAGGATATCGGGGATCATGTAGAACGTCAAAGACGGCATGAATACCATCTGGATTCCTGAGATAACGCCCGGTAAGGACAGAGGGAAGATGACCTTCGTGAATGTCTGGAACTTCGTCGCGCCAAGGTCGTAAGATGCCTCCGACAAGCTGTCGTCGAGCTTGACCAGCACTGAATACAAAGGCAGGATCATGAACGGCAGGAAGTCGTTCGTCATGACGAGTTTTGTGATGATGTCAGCGAGCATCTCGTTCTTGAGGAACATAACGGGAGCGTCGATCATGCCCCACTGCTGCATCAATGTATTGAGAACGCCTGTCTCGCTGAAGAATGCACGCCATGCGTAGGTTCTGAGCATCGTGTTCATCCACATGGGAAGAACGAAGAGCATCAGGAGTCTTGAGCCGCTCTGGCGCTTGATCTTGGATCTTTTTGCAAGGATATAGCTTGCAGGATAGCCGAGAACAAGGCATCCGATCGTAGTCCATACAGCGTAATCCAAGGATCTCAAGAAGATCGAGAAATATTCCTGCAGCGTAACGTCTGCGCCGTAGAATCTTGTTGTTACGGTCTTGTTCTGGAAAAGGACAGCAAAGCCTGCCGTCGTAAACTCATATCCGCCGCCTGCAGCCTTCTTGAAGAAAGCGCGGAAAAGGATGAGGATCAAAGGCAATATAGTGAAGATCACGATCCATACGAGATAAGGATATGCGAAGATCTTGTAATTCATCTTAAGGTTCAGAGCGCCGTAAAGACATGCGGCAACGCCGATGCCAAGCACGATCACCATGAGGTTGCCTGCAAAAGACTGTGCAACATAGAGTCTTTGAGGTGTGAGACCGTTCTCTGTGATCATCTGCTCTGAGACCATCTTGGACAATGTGATAACGTGAGCAATACCGCGTCCTAAGAAGAGCACGAGAACGCTTAAGTATCCGATCTTTCTCTTCTTTCCGGAGTTGTAATAGAAAGGATAGGAAAGCGCGAGCGTTAATGCTGCGACAGCAAGGACGATCGTGATTACGAATGCCCAGGCAGCGAACTGCTGGAAGTTTAAGTTAACCGAGCCGCTCCTGATCCTGGTGAAGACCCTGGGGTTTAAGAGCAGCGTGAAAAGTGAGTATGTGCGGAAAGGCACGTACTGCACGAACAGCTCAAACATCGGTATGAAGATACTGACGAATGAGTAAAGTGCCGCGAAGATCATGACGAATGCATGAACCGGCATTACCTTTATCCTGGCTTTGAGTTCAGTCATTATTCTGCTGTCTCAACCTCCGCTTTCTCCTCTTCTTCATTAGGCTTAACGTCAGCTTCCTCGACGACGTTCTCGCCGATGCTGTTAGCCTTTGCTTCTTTTGCTTCAGCGCTCTCCTCAGCGTCCGGATGCTTGATTCCGAAGCTGCCGAAATCCGGTGAGAGCTCAGATCTTCTCATTATCTGGATATCGTCAGGGTCAACATAAAGACCTACGCGGCTTCCGACTTTGAAGGGATCGACGTTCTGAACGAGCCACTCGATGCCGTCATCGGACTTTACGATCATCTCGTAGTGAACGCCCTTGAAGATAAGAGATTCAACAACGCCGTTGATCCTGCCTTCAGCCTCTTCCGCAACATAGAAGTCCTCCGGTCTTATTACCACGTCAACGAGGTTTGCGATGCCTCCGGTAAATTCAGGGAACAAAGGGTCAACGCAGGCAAATGTGATTCCGCTTGAGAGCGTAACTTCCCTGTCCTTCTTCATCGTGCCCGCAACGATATTGGACTCGCCGATGAAGTCTGCAACATAAGCATTCTTAGGTTCGTTATAGATATCAATAGGTGTGCCGATCTGCTGGATGACGCCATCCTTCATTACGATGATCGTGTCGGACATCGTGAGGGCCTCTTCCTGATCGTGAGTGACGTAGACGAATGTGATGCCTAATTCTCTCTGCATCTCCTTAAGCTCGATCTGCATCTCTTTTCTCATCTTGAGGTCCAGAGCGCCCAGAGGCTCGTCGAGAAGCAGGATCCTCGGGCGGTTTACGATAGCTCTTGCGATAGCGACTCTCTGCATCTGGCCGCCTGAGAGCTGGTCGATATATCTGTCGCCGTAATCAGCAAGGCCAACAGTAGCAAGGGCTTTATTAACTCTTTCCTTGATCTCCTGCTTGTTTACCTTCTTGATCTTAAGTCCGAATGCCACGTTGTCGAAAACATCAAGGTGCGGGAACAAGGCATATCTCTGGAAAACAGTATTGATATTGCGCTTATTTGCAGGAACGCTCTTTAAGTCCTTGCCTTCGAAATTAACGATGCCCGAATCAGCAGTCTCAAAGCCTGCGATGATTCGTAAAGTCGTGGACTTGCCGCATCCTGAAGGTCCAAGGAGCGTTATGAATTCGTTGTTTCTTATATAGAAAGTAATATTCTTAAGTACTTTAGTGCCGTCGAAGCTCTTGCAGAGGTCCTTGATCTCAATGATGTGCTCGCTGCCTGTGCTGTCTTCAAGAATCTGATTGTATGCCATTTTGTCCTTCACCTCTTAAAAGTAATAAGTCGTATCTGTCAGAAACTCGGCGGAGCAGAGATCCATATGGCCTTCGCCGGCTTGTTCGTTGTGTTCTCGAGATAGTGGGGCTTGTCGCAGGCGACGTAAAAGCTCTCGCCCTTCTTAGCCTGGTATTTCTCATTATCTATAACTATGGTGATGACGCCTTCGGTGACGTAGCCGAACTCCTCACCCTCATGCGGATTGTCGGGATATGTGGATCCGCCGGGTTCGACGGTAACAAGGATCGGCTCCATCTCATTCTTCTGCGCATTGGGAATGAGCCAGCAGATCTCGTTCTTGAGGTCCGTGTCCTTCTTAACGGAGTAATCGTCCTTGCCGTAGACCACCCTCTTATTCGACTCTTCCTTGAACAAGTGCGCGAAATCAGTGCCAAGGACATT
>JAEFBC010000186.1 GCA_016292155.1 Saccharofermentans sp.
CTACGAATACTGCAAGACCAGGTGTCCTTTTAATCATCCCTGCATAATGTACAAGAAGACCGCGATCGAGGAATCAGGCGGTTATATTCCGTTTAAGCTTGAGGATTACTATCTCTGGGTACGTGTTCTGCAGCATGGCTTTAGAGGATATAACATTAAAGAGTCGCTTCTTTGGATGCGCGCCGGCGCGAATATGTATAAGAGAAGAGGCGGAAAGCAGTATGCTGCAGCCGTAAAAGAGCTCTTCAAGTATATGAGGGATACGGGCTTTATCACCAAGGGACAGTATTTTAAGTGCACGACGGTCAGATGCGCAGGCGCTCTTGCGCCGAACTGGCTGCGCAAGTTTTTATATAAAACGCTTTTGCGTAAGACATAAGGTGTTCATATGGCAATGAAGAAGCAGAAAGATATATATTCCAAGGTCTTTAGCGAATTCGTATTCTCGGATGAGCAGATAGAGCTCCTCCACAATACGCTTTTCGATATGCTTATGGACATTAAGCGCGTGTGCGAAAAGAATGACATCACATTCCTTTTGTCAGGCGGTTCCATGCTCGGCGCAGTACGCCACAAGGGCTTTATCCCGTGGGATGACGATCTTGATATCATGATGCTCCGTTCTGAGTATGAGAAGTTCAGGAAGGCTGTGCTTTCCGAGATGACGGATAAATACGATCTCGTCGAACCCCTTGATGGCAAGTATACGAATAAGAAGCCGAAGCTTTTCTTGAAGAATTCCGTGTTTACGGAAGTCGTATATGCAGGACTTCCTGCTGAATACAGGCGTGTTTTCATCGATGTCTTCATTATCGAAGATATCCCGGCTTCCGCATCCAAGAGGAAGTTCATCGGTAAGATCTACGATTTTGCTTTCCACGCTTCGAGCTTTATCGGCGACTATAAGTATCCGTCACCGATCATATTGGAGAAGGGCAAGACTGACGAGGAAGTCAGGAAATACTATGCTTCCAGACGCAGGATGGGCGGGCTTTTGAATGTGTTCTTCGGAATGAGATTTTATCTTAAGATCTGTTCCAAGTTGGATCACGCCAAGAAAGAGACCGGCATTGTCGGCGTTCCTTCAGCTATCAGTTATAACCGTGAGGTTTTCGAGAAGAAGCTCTTTACGGACTTAATTGAGGTAGAATTTAACGGTGAGATGTTTAAGATCCCTTCGGATTACGATTCGTATCTTAAGAATCTCTACAAAGACTATATGAAGCTCCCGCCCGAGAAGGACAGGGTAATTCACAGTTGTGCGGAATTCAGGGTAAATACGGAGGTCTGACATGAGTAACGTAGCTTTATTGATCGCGGGCGGTTCTGGCAACAGAATGAATCAGGATATTCCCAAGCAGTTCATCACTGTAAATGAGAGACCTGTTATCGTTTATACACTTGAGGCATTCGAGAATCATCCGGAGATCGACTGCATCGCCGTCGTCTGCATCGAAGGCTGGGACCAGGTCCTCTGGGCTTACGCCAAGCAGTTCAATATCTCCAAGCTCAAGTATGTTGTACCGGGCGGCAAAAACGGCCAGGACTCAATAAGAAACGGCGTTATGGAGCTCGAGAAGCATTTCGAACCCGATGACCTCGTCCTTATTCACGACGCGATCCGTCCTATGGTTAGCGCAGAGATCATTTCAGATAACATTAGAGTCGCAAAGCAGTACGGCAACGCTATTACCGTTATCCCTTGCGCTGAGGCAATGATGCAGACAGAAGACGGCCTCGTTTCCGTCGGAAGCTATCCCAGAGACAGACTTAAGAGAACACAGACCCCTCAGGCATTCAGGATCGGTGATATCTGCGATCTCCACAGAAGAGCTCTTGAGGCAGGAATTACCAATTCCGTTGCATCCTGCACTTTGAAGATCGAGATGGGCGAACAGGTCTATTTCTCCGCAGGTTCCGAGAAGAATATCAAGCTTACAACAGTTGAAGATATCGATATCTTCAAGGCTTTGCTCGCTGCAAAGCGTTCTGACTGGCTTAAGTGAGGAAGCATATGTTATACGGAAATTCCACGTGGATATCTGACATTGATAAGGTCATTGAAGTCGTTCCTGAGTTAGACAGACTTGCCGGAAAGTCCCTGATGATCACAGGTGCTGCAGGCCTTGTTTGTTCTGCGATCGTAGACATCATCTTCCGCTACAATGACACTCATGATAAGAAGATACAGGTCCTTGCCGCAGGCAGATGGCCTGAAGAAATGTCAGCAAGATTCGGTGATCTCGTAAACCGCGATGATTTTACTTTCGTTGTTTACGACGCTTCGAAAACAGATAACGTTATAGACGTTCATGCTGACTTCATCATTCACGGTGCAAGCAATGCATCTCCCAACATGATCGTTAAAGAGCCTATTGAGACCATGATGAGCAACTTCCTCGGAATGAAGTATCTTTTGGATTATGCGAAAGAGCAGGGAACAGAGAGGATCCTCTACATCAGTTCCAGTGAAGTATATGGTGAGAAGGAAGGCTCAGAGCCTTATAAGGAAGGACAGTACGGATATATTGACCTTCTGAAGTCCAGAAATTCATATTCAGTAGGCAAGAGAGCAGCAGAGACCCTCTGCGCTTCTTATGCAGACGAATATGGAATGGAATCCGTTATCGTACGCCCGGGCCACATATACGGACCTACGGCATCGCCCTACGATAAGAGAGTTGCATCCGCATGGTCCTATGCTGTTGCAAAGGGTGAAGACATCGTAATGAAGAGTGACGGATCACAGATAAGAAGCTACTGCTACTGCCTGGACTGCGCATCCGCAATGCTCAAGGTCCTTCTCTGCGGTGAGAACTGCCACGCATATAACATCTCTAATCCTGATTCTATCATCAGTATTAAGGATATGGCCGAGATCCTTTCAAAGAGCGCCGGAGTTGAGCTCCGCATGGAACTTCCGACAGAAGAAGAGCGCAAGGGCTTTAACCCAATGAGCAATTCCTCTTTGGAATCTGCAAGCCTTACAGGCCTTGGCTGGCACGGATGCTTTGACGCTGAAACAGGATTTGGCCATACGGTTAAGATCTTAAAGGAAACCTACGATCTATGAACCTTGAAGAAGAGATAAGAGACGGCTATAAAGTATCAGCTGACATGAAAAAACTCTGGTCTGTCCAGCTGGATATACTGGATCAGATCGACCGTATCTGCAAAAAGCACAATATAACCTACTATGCTGACGGCGGCACGCTTTTGGGCGCTGTAAGGCATAAGGGCTTTATTCCGTGGGATGATGATCTTGACGTCCAGATGTACAGGGACGATCTTGAGAAGTTCTGCAAGGTTGCAAAAGAAGAACTTAAATACCCTTATTTTCTTCAGACATGGGAGACCGAAGAAGGCTTCTATCCCTGGCTTTTCAAGGTAAGAAAGAGCGATACCGCATGCTTTACCGAATGGGAGATCGAGAACAATCCGGGCGGCAACCGCGGCATATTTGTCGATATCTTCCCGGCTTATAACGTTCCTGACAGCAAGCTCGCTTTTGCTATGCAGACTAACAAGCTTAAGCGGCTGAAGTTCCTTTTCGAGTGCTATCAGACGGACAGGGCGCTCTCATTATACGGAGCCCGCAAGACATCCAAGCGCAGGCTGGCACAGGCGATCTGGAAGATATGCAAAGTCTTCACGTCTTCAGATAAGATCTGCAGGAAGTTCATAAAGACCGCCGCAAAGGTCGGACCCGAAACAAAGAAACTGGGCTATATAACGGTTTTCCCCGGAAACAAGAGATATATCTGGGACAGGGAATGGTTCGATGGTACCATTGATCTTCCGTTTGAGGACCGTACGGTTCCTGCGCAGACAGGTTATGAGAAGAGACTTGAACAGGATTTTGGTGACTGGCGCACACCGATGCAGGTTAAATCAATGCATTCCACGCTTCATTATTCCTGCGATATACCATATGAAGAGTTTCTTAAGACATTGAAAAAATAAGCAATAAAAAAGGGGTTCACTTGGATGTGAACCCCTTATAGTTATTTATCAGTGATTAACGAAGGCTTGAGAAAATTGCAAGTCCGTAAATAAGAACGTAGAAGAGCGTGATTCCTGTAAGAACACAGCCACCAATAAGTCCGCCCAAAGAGAGGTACTTACCGACCTTAGCCTTACCATAGAGCTGACCTGCTTCTTCAATAAACTTCTTAGCCTTTGAAAGACCGATTGCACCGAAGATGATTCCGACAAATGCGAAATAATATGTGATGCAGCAGGCAACAGCGATGATACCCATAACGAGAACATTCTTTGCTGTGTCCTCATTTCCTGCGGGATTTACGATAGGTGTAGCAGCTGCATAAACGGGCTGAACGGGAGCAGCTACAGGCTGAACAGGAGCACCAACAGGCTGAACGGGGATTGCTGCAGGAGCAGGTGCCGGAGCAGGAGCGGGTGCGGGTTCAACAGGAGCAGCTGCAACAGGAATTGCTGCAACGGGAGCTGCCTCAACAGGTGTGGCCTGAACGGGTGCAGCCTCAACGGGAGCTGCTTCAGGTGCAGGTGCTGCAACGGGCTGAGCTACTGTTTCTACTTTTGTGCCGCAGTTAGGGCAGAAAGAATTACCATCTTCAAATTGAGATCCACAATTAGTACAGAACATTAAATTATCCTCCATGTATGAGATAAAAGAATATTAACATTATTGAATTTGGGGTGCAATAAAACGTACCTTAACGTTACCTTATTATTCGTTTAATTTATTCAGCGCAATTCTTAAAAAAATAATATAAATTTGAGAGAAGATATATTAATATAAGATTTGTAGTCTTCATTAAGAGGTTGATCTTAATGAGGTTGGGCCTTTTTTATTCGAATCGTGGTGTCTCATATGAAAAAGAAGAACAGTCTGACTACTATTTTGTCTCTTATTGCAACAGTAGTTGCAGTAATGCTCGTAGGCGGCATAACCGTATTTGCTGACGAAGTCACTTATCCTGTAGGCGGCGAATGCGGAACAAATCTTACCTGGTCGCTTGATGCCGAAGGCAATCTGACCATTAGCGGTGCAGGTGCGTTGGAGTTCCAAACAGCACCCTGGAACGAGTATAAAAGCGACATCAAGACCATTACCGTTGAACAGGGCGTTACAAGTATCGGGAATGGATCATTTTCGAGCATGTCTAATCTTAAGAAGGTAACTTTAGCTGATAGTGTTACTAGTATCGGCTATGCAGGTTTTGCCGGATGTTCAAATCTTGCAGAGATCAATCTTCCTGACTCGATTACTGAGATTGGCGAATATGCGTTTACCGCTACTGCACTTAAGAACGTAACGCTTCCATCAAATCTTAATACAGTTAAATCCCAATTGTTCTCCGGCTGCCGTTCACTCGAATCTGTATATATTCCGGACAGTGTTACGGTTATTGAAACTTCAGTATTTGCCGGCAGCTCGGTAAAGTCTGTCAGGCTTTCTCCGAATATAACTTATATTCCGGAAGGCATGTTCGCAAATTCAGATCTCGAGTCGATTGAATTACCGTCATCGATAAAGGAGATTAGGAGAAGTGCTTTTTCCTCATGTCATTTAACTAAGATTACTGTGCCTGAAGGTGTTGAGAGAATTGTTGATGGTGCTTTTGACCGGTGTGACCGCCTGAAGTCTGTCAGCTTACCGGGCACATTAAGAAGTATTGGTGAGAATGCTTTTATTTATACGACTAATCTCGAGAATATTAGCATTCCGGGAAATGTTGATGAGATTCAGACGAATGCTTTTGCGTATTCCGGCATAAAAGCCCTGAGTTTTAATGAGAGCAGCGAGGGTAGAACTCTTAATATTTATAATTATGCGTTTAATAGTTGTACAAGGCTTAAGACTATTGAGCTCACTTCAAATATCAGGAATATTGAAGTCAACTCTTTTTCCGGATGTAATGCTGTAGATTCTATTATCTTGAATATCGGTCCTGATTCAATCAGATATGATTTTGCTCAGTTTATATCCGGAATAAATACACACGGTCCGATTGTCTGTTATGTCCCGACAGCTTATCTGAATGAATATAAGACGCGATACGCTAAACTGAATATTACGTTCAAAGGCGATACTGAAGATGTTGGAATCGGCGATGTGCTTTCAGGTTATACCTTAAGTCTTGAAGGTGATATCGGTGTAAATTTCTATCTGCGTTTTAATGATGTTGATTCTCTTAGCAACGATGCGAAAATGCTGTTTACTATCTCCAGCATAGACGGACAGAATTCGAGGACATCCGAAGTGTATGTAAAGCCTCAAAGTGATTCCAGCCGTTCTGTTGCAACGCAGAAGAACGGATACTATGTTTTCAAATGCCTGGTCAATGCCAAGGAAATGACATCCATAATTACTGCCCAGGTTGTTGATGGAGAAGAGAAGGGATCTGCATATACATATACCGTTCAGGATTACGCAAAGTACATGCTCCTGCGTCCTGATAAGTATGAGAAAGAGCAGGACCTTATCAAGACAATGCTGAATTACGGTTGTGCTTGTCAGGTCTACTTCGAGTACAATCTTAACAATCCGGCTAACAGTATTATGAGTACTTCTGACCAGGATTATGGTTTCCTTAATTCCGGTGATATTAATGCCGGTCCTCTGCCTGAAGATCTGGCCATAGAAGGAACTGATATTAAGATAGCCAAGTCCAGCCTTGTTCTTAATACGACGAGTGTTATAAAACTCTACATTACCGGTGCTGACGAGAATACTGTCTTCAAATATGGAAATGAAATCATTACTCCGGTAAAGAGTGGTGAATACTACATTGTCAGAATTGAAGGCGTTTCAGCCCAGTACATCAAGATGTTATTTACTCTCAGGGTATACGATGGTAATAAACTTCTTGGTACATTGAGTTACAGTCCATTGTTCTATTTCAAGGCTGTATTAGACAGCGAAATAGATTCAAACGGCCCGGTTACTTATAACCTGAAAGTTCTTGTCAGCATGATGTACAAATACGGCGATGCTGCTCTTAAGTACCATCCGCTTACTTGACACCGGAGCTTGATCTGAATCATGGTTCATAATCAGCGGTCATAATCAGCGGTCATAATCAGCGGTCCCTTAGCGGGGCCGCTTTTTGTTAGATAACGCCTGCTTTATTTCAGCCAAGCCGGTGATTGTTTTAACTCGTTTTTTTGTTATACTTCTTCGGGTGTTTTATTAAAACTTGAGAGGTTTTGTTATGTGGTATGTGATTTTTGGTGGAATCCTTATTTTTGCAGGCATTTATCTTATTATCAAGTGCTTTGTCAGCCGCAGGAAGGGCATTCATATGGACGCCCAGCTTGTTGGCTATAATGAGGAAAGGGATTCTCTGTATCCTCTTTTCAGATTCACTTATGAGGGCGAAGAACTGACTATTTCAGGCGGCGTTCCGGTCAAGCCTGACAAGTTCAAGTATCAGGAAGGTGATACAGCAAGGATCATCTTCAATCCGTCCAACAGAAAGTTCGTTGACGTTGAAGGTTCTGCTACTGAGTATCTTTATGGTGCCGCTGCAATCGTGCTTGGCGCGGTCCTCGTCATCGCATCTCTCAAGAAAATGGGTGTGTTCTGATAGCCGGCAGGCTTGTAAGTGAATGCCTGCTATTCCAATAGCAAGTCGGATTATTCCAATATAAATGGTTGGAATATCTGATTTATAAATGCGTCCAGTCTCAATTTTTGCCAAATAGTCTCATTTTCGAGGCCTTTTTTTCAATTTGCTCCAATTCGTGCGCACAAGACCTGCTCAGGTATCCATAATGTTGGAAAACCCTGAAGGAGGATTTGACTATGAACAATATCGTATTCCCGATGAAAGTTCTCGCAGTAAAGCTCGAATACAGGAGGCAGAAACTAGAGAAGTTGAGGCATGGATTTTTCAAGAGTGTAAATGGAAAAGAATACATATATATTACTCGTGATCCCTCTGCGCCAAAGGCTTCTTCCAGACATCCAAGAAGGATTTCTGTTAGTTCCAATCTTGGAAAACAAATGTGTGAAGAAATAAACAGTTATCAAAAGATCAAGGCTGAATACAATGATCTTTATAATGTTTGGAGGTCCATATATCGTATCTCGCCGCCTAAAGTGAAGTTCCCAATCGTGCAGTATTCGGATCCTCACGGTATGAACAATGAATACTATAAAGCGTGTAAGGAGAATTTAGGCAAATATACTCCTGATAATCCTACAGTCTGCGAACATGGGGAACTGAAGTCAAAGAACGAACAGTTTGGTCTGGATCTGCTCAAAGCTCTTGGGATTCCATTCAAATATGAACCTGAGATCTACCTCAAAGAAATTGATGAAACTATAAATCCTGACTGTATATTGAATTTTTTCGAAATCGACAGATGTTCGTACCTTGAGGTTTTAGGCATGAGCGATAAAATCGATTATTCTATTAGAACCTGCAAAAAGATATACGGTTTCTCGAAAGAAAAATACAGACCGGGCAGGGAAGTCATATATGTTTTCATGTATGACAAACACAATTTTGATAAAGAATACTTTGTCAGCCAGGTATTAGCGGCGTTTGATACCATGATTCCAGATGATGCATTGATATGGGAACCCGTTGAAGACACTTAATGAACGGCGGAATGAACGGCGCCGCCGCATATTTTGCCGCATGTTTGGGCCTAAAACGCCATTTTGAACGGCGAAATGAACGGCGCCGCCGCATATTTTGCCGCATGTTTGGGCCTAAAACGCCATTTTGAACGGCAGAATGAACGGCGCCGCCGCATGTTTTGCCGCATGTTTGAGCCTAAAACGCCATTTTGAACGGCAGAATGAACGGCGCCGCCGCATGTTTTGCCGCCCATTATCCGCTTCCCTTACAAAAATATATTCCACCCCAGGTTAATGTAATGTTAAGATTTGCCACACCCTTCAAGCCTATTATTTATATATTAAATATAGTAAAATATCTTGTTTGAAAATTCTTAAACTCGAAAATGTGCTTACTGTTTAAGGGAAAGGTGTTGGGAAGAAGCCGGTCATGAAGACAGCCGTTCTTTTGCCTGTTTATAATCCGGATGAGAAGTTCCTTCGTCTTGTCGAAGAGCTTTATAAGCGTGGATTTAAGGTAGTTGCTGTTAATGACGGCAGCCTTGAGCGGTGCGACGAATTCTTCAGGAGAGCGCAGCCCTTTGCTGATGTTATCGGCTATAAGGAGAATAAGGGCAAGGGTTATGCCTTAAAACGCGGTTTTGAGTATATCGGCAACAACTTGAGCGAAGAAGTCGACTATATTGTTACGGCTGATTCCGACGGACAGCACGCGATCGAAGATATCGAACGTGTTGCAAAGCTCACCAGGAAGACTGATGGCATTGTTCTCGGCATGAGAGACCTTTCGGAGAAGATCCCTATTAAGTCCAGGATCGGCAATGACATGTCCAAGGTCGTTTATACGATCGTTACAGGAGTTTATCTTAGGGACAACCAGTCCGGCCTGAGAGGATTCCCCGTAAGACTTTGCATGTGGCTGCAGGACATTCCTGGCAACAAGTATGAGTTTGAGCTTAATGTCCTTGCAACAGCGCATAAAGAGGGCATGAAGGTCACCGGTATCGACATTAAGACGATTTACGAGAATAACAACAAGAATACTCATTTCAGACCGATCAAGGATACTATAAGGATCCAGAAGTCGCTTTGGGCTTACGGACTTATCTCCGCATTGCTCTATACACTTTATCTTCTGACCATTTCCGTGCTGGTATGGTTCGGAATTCCGTATTTCTATTTCTGGCTTATCGGTATCTTTACGTGGGTTACTGCGATGCATGCGGTGCTTAACGTTTTCTCGGCGGGCATCAGGCATAAGCAGAAGATAAGTGTTATCTATTACATTACGTGTTCGATCAAATACTTCATTTCGACGCTGATAATGCTCCTGTTCTATTTCATGGGATGGAACATGTTCCTTGGTGGTGTGCTCTGTCTTGGCGTTATCATGCTGTTGAGTTATGTATTTGGCCGCTCCGGAATCTTAGGAAAGGTATAAAGGAATTTGGGAAAGGTTTATATGGACAGTTGCGATTTTGAATTGGTAAAGAAGATCATGGCTTCAGAGGAAGCCATTGACAATGGTGACGGTAAGATCATCGTAAAGGCAGTGCCCGATAACGATGTAACGGGCCTGATGGATAAGAGGGAGTTCTTCATCAGAAGTGCTATCTATGCATTCCAGAAGTCGGTGCCGATGAAGTTCTCTGTTGAGGGAATGCGTCAGACGACAAAGACTTACTGCAAGGATATGTGCACGAAGGATATATCAGAAGACTCTTTTGATATCGAAGTGAAGGGCAGAAGTGTCAAGGTTTTCTCTTATGTTTTGGCTGACAAGAAGGCTGATAAACTTCCTGCAATGATCTATATCCACGGCGGTTCTTTTATGGCTTCCAAGGCCGAGTTCTATAAGGAACCCTGCCGCTATGTCGCAGAGAATCTCGGCATCAGAGTATTTAATGTGGATTACAGCCTTGCGCCCGAAAATGTTTACCCTGCAGCAATTGAGGACGTTCTTGCAACGCTCGGTCATATATGTGCTAACAGCGAGAGCCTTGGCGTCGATAAGGAACACATCGGTCTTTTCGGCGACAGCGCAGGTGCGAACCTTGCTCTTGCAGCGATTCTTGATAACAACACTGACGCCAAGATCACTTACGCAGGGCTCTTTTACCCCTGCGTAGATATGTTTTCTCAGGATAAGCTCTATGACTGGGATCTCTCGATGTATGAGATCGGCGCTGAGCAGGCTGAGCTTATTACTTCCAGACTTCAGCTCGGAAGAGCAGACGGTAAGGGCAACAACGACCTTATGGCCAATATTCTTTTCGCTTATTCCGGCGGAAGATTCGAGGAAGTTAAGCGCAATCCTGATGTAAGCCCTATTTATGCAGATCTTAGTGGTATGCCCTATACAGGAATCTTTACGGCTGAGTACGACGGCCTCCGCATCCAGGCGGAATATTATTCCAGGCTTTTGGATAAGGCCGGAATTCCTAATAAGCATATAAGATACAGGGGCGTGTCACACGCTTTCCTGGATTATTTCGGAATATTGCCGCAGGCACAGGCTGCTTTGCTTGAGATGTGCGATCAGTTAAGAAAGGTATGGGGAATCTAAGGAAAAATGGTATCCAGGATAGTTACTGAGAATATCGAAGCACTTAAGAATGCGCCGCAGACGTTCGAATCGATCTATACGATCATCAAGAACAGGTTCACAAGCGAGCTTTTCGGTGAATGGCTCGAAAACGGTGAGGTCTGCAGGATGTCCTATTATGAGCTTTACGAGAGGGTCGACCTTTTCTCGAAGGCTGCTGCTGCTTATGCGGATAAGCAGGATTCTGACAGCAAGTTCGTAGGAATCTTTCTTGAGAACTCCTGCGACTGGGTCGCTTTGTTTTGGGGACTTCTTCAGGCAGGCTTTAAGCCGATCCTTCTTAATACAAGACATAATATCTCGATAAATAACGACATCATCAAAGAGATGAACCCTGTTTTCGTTGTTTCCGAAGACAATAGAGTGGACAGGGCAGTCACAGTTAAGGATCTTCTTGAAGCGGGCAAGGGCGTTAAGTTCGACAAAACCGTTATTAATTGGGCTGACGAGATCATTCTCATCACTTCAGGCTCAACATCCAAGCCCAAGATCATCAGCCACAGCGGAAAGACGATCTGCCTGCAGGTCGAGATGAGCGCTGATATCGTTAAGACAAACCAGTCTATCCAGTACAATGCCAAGCTCGATATCCACAATCTCGCGTTCCTGCCGTTCTATCACATCTTCGGCCTTATCGCGACTCTGATGTGGTTCATGTTCTTCGGAAGGGGCTTTGTTTTCCTGCCGAAATACGATGCGCAGAGCATTCAGTTCGTGTGCAAGCGCGTAGGCGTTACACATTTCTTCGCCATTCCTCTGGTATGGAATAAGATCGTTGCAGCGCTCGAGAGGGAAGTCTCTAAGCAGGGACAGACTGAGAAGTTTAACAAGGCAATCAAGTTCTCGAATAAGCTCCAGAATGCTTTCCCGCTCTTAGGCCCTGTTATCGTAAGGAAGATCATATTCAAGAAGATCAGACGCCAGCTGATGGGCGAGAAGCTTGCTTTCCTTATCTCAGGCGGCGGATTCATTGCACCCAGAACACTCGAAGTCTTAAACGGCCTCGGTTATTCGATCTATGCAGGCTACGGCCTTACAGAGTGCGGCGTTCTCTGCGTTGAGCTCTCAAGGAAATCGAAGTTCAGAAACGGCACGAGCACAGGTAAGATCTTCAGCAATGTTAAGTATAAGATCAGTGATGAGGGCGAACTTCTTATCCCCAACGATCACTCGATGAACGGCATCTATATTGACGGTGTATTCAACGAGTTTAAGGACGAATACTATCCCACAAACGACCTCGTAAATATCGATGAGACCGGAAGACTCCATATTATCGGACGTCTGGACGATGTCATCATCGGACCCAACGGCGAGAATATCTCACCTGAAGAGATCGAATCAAGGATCAACAAGGGCGCTTTCACACAGGAAGCCATGATCAACTGCATGCTTCCCGGATCTAGTGAGAAGCAGATGGTACTTGTCCTTGCTGACGACGGCACGATGGGCGCATTTGAGAAGGCTTCATCACTTAAGAGTGTCTATACATCGATCGATTCTCTCACGATGTCCGAGAGGCCCGTTAAGGTCCTCAATCTCATCGGCACAATGCCTGAGAATTTCAAGGGAATCGACCGCAAGGCTCTTGCTGACAAGCTCGAAAAGCAGGTCCTTTTCGCAACTGAATGCGAAAGACCTACTGATGAGGAAGTTACACGTACTAGAAGTGCTGAATATACAGAACTTATCGGCAAGGTCTGTGATGTTTACGCCGAAGTCCTTAACAAGGAACGTTCAGAGATCACGGAAACATCCAATTTCATTACGCTTGGCGGCGATTCAATGGAATATGTCGAGATGCTCTCCAAGGTGGCTGAAGTATCCGGCAGACCTGTCAACATGACTGAGAAGCCTCTTATCACACCTATGGCAATCGCCGATTATCTTATCGAACAGAGCAAGGAGTCCAAAGAATAATGTTTATTATCAGATGGCTCCTTATCTTAAACAGCATTATCCCTGCACTCATTATTTTCCCGATCAAGAAGATCTATCTCCGTAAGGAGAAGAAGGAGAAGTACAAGGGACCTAAGATCATTGCCATGAACCACACAGCGTTCCTTGACTATGTCGAGGCGCTTTTGGCGTTCCCAGGAAGAAGGAAATATGTGCTCGTCGGAGCGCAGTTCTATGCATATAATCCGTTCCTGACATTCCTTCTTAAGGCAATGGGCGTCATCCGTGTTGATGAAGTAACAGGCAATATGGATGCAGTAAATAAGGCTGTTGAAGTCCTTAACAAAGGCCATGACATCCTGATCTTCCCTGAAGGACATATTGAGACCGAAGGAAAGCTCCTGGAATATAAGCAGGCAGCTGCGCTTATCTCGCTCAGCTCCGGCTGTCCAATAGTTCCTGTTTTCCATAACGGTAGGATCGGCCCCGGTAAAAGGGATTTAGTCTTTGTCGGAAGCTTAATGTATCCTGATACCTATGTCTGCCGCGAAGACCTTGAGACACTGCAGGACAGGGCAGAGGCATTTACCAGGGAACTTCAGGAGAGAACTGAAGTCTACAGACAGTTCTACTTGAGGAACTTCATGATCGCTGACGGCGAGAAGCTCAAGCGCCCGAAGTATGCCGGATTCCTTTATAACTTCATGAAATATACCGCTCTGCCGGGCATCAAGCTCCTCATGAGAACGAAGATCACATACGGCGGAGATCTTGCGCGCGGCACGAGATATATGGACAAGGGTATGGTGATCGTTGCAAACCATTCATGGTGGATCGATTCAGCCTTGCTCTACTATGTTTTCAGAAGAGTTTACTGCAGGAGCCTTGCTGCAAAGGATGTTGCTGAAGTCAATAAGTCGTGGGGATTTTTCGAGACTGCCATGGGATGCGTACTGCTCGACCGCACGGGATTTGACTGGAACGCATTGAAGACCATGATGGACGGACTTAAGAATCACGAGCCGTTCATTATCTTCCCGGAAGGACACATGAATTACGACGATGAACTGATCGAATTCCAGAAGGGTCCTGCCATGTTATCGCTCTACACAAAGAGGCCTGTAGTTCCCGTTTATATCCATACTTCATATAAGATGTTCAAGCCCACGAGATTCGTTGTCGGAGACCCTTTGGAATTTGACAAAGCAGGGCTTGTAACAGATAATGAATCGTACGAAAAAGCCAATGAAATGATGCGTGAAGCTATCTATAACCTCAAGCGTCAGGCGATTTCGGAGACCAAGCCTGAGATGAATTCTTACATCAGGAAGATAAGAGCCCGGATGAAGGCAAATCTTGCTGAGATCAGTAAGGAGATCGAAGAGGCTAGGAACGCAAAGGCGGGTGGGAAATAGGATATGGTTTTGATTTCGATTTTTGGTCGTGATCCCCTTAAATGACGTATATACGAACCGGTAGCAGTGCAGATCTGCATGTTACTTTAGATGAATTAAGCCTTCAAAATAATTAATTATATAAGGAGAAAGAAAAATGGCTGATTACGTAATTCTCACAGACAGCTCAACAGACCTTACAAAGGAGCTCAGAGAGAGATTCGGTATTGCTGATTACATGCCGGGCAACATCACATTCCCCGACGGACATACCGAAGACTCCACGCTTGACTGGGAGAATATCTCACCTCAGGATTTCTATACATCAATGTCCAAGGATTCCATGTATACAACAGGTATCAAGAACATTGAGGCTCAGGAGGCATTTTTTGAGAAGTATCTGAAGCAGGGTTACGATATCCTCAACATCTCACTTTCTCATGCTCTTTCCAATACATATGATATGTGCCGCAAGGCTGCATCCAACGTTCTGGAGAAGTATCCTGACCGTAAGATCATCGTTGTTGACTCACTCCGTTATTCCGGCGGTGACGGTCTCCTTTGTTCTCTTGCAGGCGACATGAAGAAGGAAGGCAAGTCTTTGGAAGAAGTAGCTGAGTGGCTCGAAAACAATAAGCACAGATGCCACCAGACAGGTACTGTTGATGACCTTAAGTTCCTCGCTAAGATGGGCCGTTGCTCCAACGTTTCCGCTTTCATGGGATCTCTTATCAACATCAAGCCTATCGCTGAGTTCAACCGTGACGGTATGAACCAGATCATCACAAAGGTTACAGGTTATAAGAAGCTTTTCGCAGCTTCAATCGAATACATGAAGGCTACTATTGAGCCCAACCCCAAGAGAATCTTCGTTTCCCACACATTCCGTAAGGCTCAGTGGCTCCAGTTACAGGAGATCATCCGTGAGGAGTTCCATCCCGAGGAGATCATTCCCACAACAGTCAACATGGCTAACGGCTCTTCAATCGGCCCCGGCATGGTAGTTGCATTCTATATGGGTAAGGAGATCTCAGAGGGATTGGTTGAGGAGACCAAGCTTCTGGAAGAGATCAAGGCTAAGCTCTGATGAATCCTGTTTTAGCAATCATCTTAATTGTTCTTGCGGTTCTGCTTATCGGCGGATTTGTCTTCATGTGGGTTTTCTGCATGAAGATCGCAAAGAAGCAGTACACGAATATGTTTATCCGCGAGTCCAAGGAAAAGTGGGCCCGCGGCAACAGTGCTCCAGAGAATGCTGAGCACACGGTAATGTTCGACACAGGTATGAAGTGGGGCAATGAGAACGCTTCATACATGACTGAGATCGAAGTAACTTCATTTGACGGCCTCAAGATGAAGGGCGAATATTTCGATTTCGGATACGATAAGGCAGCGATCATAATGGCGGGAAGAGCTGAGACATGCAAATACTGCTATTATTTCGCTGATCTCTATCAGAAGAACAAGTACAACATCATTGTTGTTGACCCCAGAGCTGCAGGCCTTAGCGAAGGCAAGTACACAGGCTCCGGAATACTTGAAGGCAAGGATCTCGAAGCATGGATCCAGCTCGTTCACGAGCAGTTCAAGATCGATCATTTCGTTATCCACGGTATCTGCATTGGTTCTGTAGCAGCAATCTATGTTGCAGCAGACCACAATCCTTATGTTGATGCGATCGTTCTTGAGGGTCCCTTCATCTCGTTCTATAACGTATTGAAGCAGAGGACAAAGAACCTTGGAAAACCCACATTCCCTGTATGTCTTCAGATGGGACTTCTGTTTAAGAAGCATGCCGGAATCGACATTTTCAAGAATAAGCCCATCAAGGCTATTCCCAAGGTCGAAGTGCCCCAGCTCATGATCTGCGGCAGACAGGATGTGTCATCTTTGCCTAAGTATTTCGACATCATCAATAATGCCAGCGGCTCGAAAAGAAAGCAGATGGTCTGGTTCGATGAGGGCGCACACTCTCACTTGAGGATCAGAAACCTTGAAGCATACGATAAGGCAGTAACAGATTTTATTAATTACGAAGGCTGATACAAGCGCGAAAAATTAGAGTAGGAAGTAACCGGATAGATGGAATTGTCAGTTCTTAAGAAAATGCTCATCGGCGGAGCAAAGAAGATACTTGATAACAAGAAGCAGTTAAATGAGATGAATGTATTCCCGATACCTGACGGTGATACGGGTACGAACATGGACAAGACCATGGGCGGCGTTCTGCAGGCCCTTGCCGAGATCGGCGACAGGGAATTGGAGTCATCAGACTTTGATAAGCTCTACACCGGTGCGCTCATGAGTTCACAGGGTAATTCAGGCGTTATCCTTTCCCAGTGGCTCAAAGGATTCCTTAAGGCATTTAAGGATTTCGATGAAGTAAACGCCGGAACTCTTTATGCTGCATTCCTTTCCGGTACCGAGAGTGCTTATAACTCAGTAGCTGAGCCCGTCGAAGGAACATTCCTTACTGTATGCCGTGAAGCTCAGGAGAATGCCGAGGACAACCTTGACGAAGATACAACGACTGAGCAGTTCATGAAGGATGTCGTTGAAGGTGCTGCTGAATCTTTGAAGCACACACCTGAACTCCTTCCTGTATTGAAGGAATATAACGTTCTGGATTCCGGCGCTATGGGCTTCGTATGCCTCGTAACAGGTATGCTCGAAGCATTGGATGAGTCATTTGATATCGACCTTTCTGAATTCGAATCTGTTGCAAATGCTGCATCCGGCGCAGTATCGTCTGCTATGGGCGAAGGCCTTGCAGAGTTTGGCTACTGCACGGAACTGATCGTCCAGATCGACGACGACAAGCTCTCAAGCTTTGACGAGACACTCGTAAGATCTGACATGAGAGACTTCGGTAATTCACTGGTCCTCGTCAAGGAAGGCAATCAGGTCAAGATCCATATCCACACATTAAAGCCCGAGCAAGTAATGACTTACTATCACAGATTCGGTGAGTTCATTAAGCTCAAGATCGAGAACATGACGATCCAGCACCACGAGAGCTTCATTGCAAATAAGAAGGATGTAGCTATCGTTGCAGTTGCTGACGGTGACGGCATCGCTGATCTTTTTAAGGATCTCGGCGTAACTGAGATTGCAAAGGGCGGCCAGTCCAATAACGTATCGGTCCAGAGCCTTTCTGATTCATGCAAGGCGGCATCTGCAAAGCAGATAATTATCCTGCCTAATAACAAGAACATAATCATGACGGCCGAGAAGGTAAGGGAAGTGATGAAGGATATCAAGATCAGCATTATCCCTACCAAGTCCATGGCTGAAGGCTATCTCGCGCTTTCTCTTGTTGATACTAAGGAATCAGCTGAGAAGATCGAAGAGTCAATGAATAAGGCATTGGAAGGCGTTCACACGGGACTTATCGCCAAAGCTGACAAGACAGGCGTTTATAACGGCGTAAATGTCACAGCAGGTGATTATATCGGCGTTCTTGATGATGACATCATTACCTGCGCTGATTCTGACCTTAAGGCGTGCCTTGAAGCATTCCTGCCGACGGTACCTGATGCGGCAGCATGCAAGTCAGTTCATATCTTTACAGGAAATGCCGGAGATAAAGCAATTTCGGACAGTTTAGAGGATCAGATGAGATCCTGCTGCCCCGGTGCTGAAATTTTCTCTTGCGTAGGCGGACAAAACATATATAATTACGTTATTGCGTTTTCATAACGTTATTAATGACGGTTAAGGTAGAAATGTCTGATGAAGACCATCTTGGAAGACAGTTCGATAGAAGTTAAGGCAGCAAGCGTAATGGCGCTGCCTGTAATTCCTGACCTTATTTCACGCAATCTTCTTCCTCTACTATTGCTAGGCTGCTGAAGCGGCCCATTTTGTATTGTTCAGCCGGCGTCTGCGTATGCCATTAAATATGCAGGTATTTTACAAACAATCCATAAACCTATATAATTTCAAGGTTTTAACTAATAAAAGAGGAAATTACTATGTTAACTTGTTTTTCAACACTCGCTTGTCCTGATTTTTCCTGGCAGGAAATCTATTCAATGGCTAAGGACTTCAATTTCAACGGTATTGAGATCAGAGGTCTTGGCCAGGATATCTTCTCAGTTAAGGCTCCTCCGTTCACTGAGGCAAATCTCCCTAAGACAGTAGCTAAGCTTAAGGAACTGAAGCTTACTATCCCTTGTCTTTCATCAGGCGAGCCCGTTAACGATCTGGCTACAAAGGATAAGGCTATCGCTGAGATCCGTGCTTACATTGAGCTCGCAAACAAGCTCGGCACATCCTATATCCGCGTTCTCGGCGACAGAAATCCCGCACCCGAGAAGGAAATCGATGACGAAGTCGTTATCTCCATCATGAAGGAGCTCGTTCCTTACGCAGAAGAGATGAACGTTACTTTGCTCCTCGAGACAAACGGAGTTTATGCTGATACTAAGAGACTTAAGAAGGTTCTTGATGCTATCGGCTCGCGAAAAGCAGCAGCCCTCTGGGATATGCATCACCCTTACAGATTCATGGGTGAGTCCCCTGAAGAAACAGTTAACAACTTAGGTGAATATATCAAGCACGTTCACGTTAAGGACTCCGTCATGGTTGACGGCAAGGTATGCTACAAACTCATGGGCTCAGGCGACATGCCTTTGAAAGAGATGTTTGATGCTCTCCAGTCCATTGATTACCTCGGCTATGTATCACTCGAGTGGGTATACAGATGGTCCAAGAACTTAGACAGCGCAGGTATCGTTGTTCCCCAGTTCGCAAGCTACATGGAGACATACCGTCCGAAGCAGAAGATCGAGCTTCAGATGGATACAAGAGGAACAGGTTACTATCCCTGGCCCAAAGAAACCTTGATCGACCTTACATTCCCGGATGTTTTGGATAAGATCTGCGAGCTCTTCCCGAACCAGTATGCCTTCAGATATACAGAATTAGACTACACACGTACATATCCTGAATTCAGAGACGACGTTGATAACCTCGCCCGTGCATTCCTCGCTATGGGATGCAAGAAGGGTGACCACATCGCTATCTGGGCTACAAACGTTCCCCAGTGGTATCTGACATTCTGGGCAGCAACCAAGATCGGCTGCGTTCTCGTTACAGTAAACACAGCATACAAGATCCATGAGATCGAGTACCTCTTGAGACAGTCTGATACATGCACACTCGTCATGATCGACAAGTTCAAGGACTGCGATTATCTCCAGATCATCAACGAGATCTGCCCTGAATTAAAGGATTCCGAGCCCGGTAAGCTCGAATCAGCAAGACTTCCTGTCTTAAAGAACGTAATCACATGTGAATCCCACGTTCCCGGATGCTTCCACTGGGATGAGCTTCCTGCATTAGCAGAGAAGGTAAGTGTCGCTGACGTTGAGAAGATCCGCCGCACGATCGATAAGCACGATGTCTGCAACATGCAGTACACATCCGGCACAACAGGATTCCCTAAGGGCGTTATGCTCACACACTACAACGTAGTAAATAACGGTAAGGCAATCGGCGACTGCATGGATCTGTCTTCCTTCGACCGCATGATGATCCAGGTTCCTATGTTCCACTGCTTCGGCATGGTACTCGCCATGACAGCATCAGTAACTCACGCAGTTACAATGTCTCCTATCACTGCATTCTCGCCCCGTAAGGGTCTGCACTGCATCAACCAGGAGAAGATCACATGCTTCCACGGCGTTCCGACGATGTTCATCGCTATGCTCGGCCACGAGAACTTCCCGAAGACTGACTTCTCACACATGAGAACAGGCATCATGGCAGGTTCACATTGCCCGATTAAGACTATGGAAGAAGTAATCGAGAAGATGCACATGCCTGAGATCGTTATCACATACGGCCAGACAGAAGCTTCTCCTGCAACAACAATGTCCAAGACAACAGACA
>JAEFBC010000032.1 GCA_016292155.1 Saccharofermentans sp.
ATCTCAGGCATTGCCCTGCCCATAGGACCAGTTACGCTTCTTGAGATCTCATCAGCATCAAGGACAAGAAGTCCCCTGTCTGCAAGAATCGAGCTTACCGTGCTCTTACCGCTTCCAATACCGCCTGTGATACCTAATACAAACATTATTTAGCTTCCAGCCAATCCTTTCCGAAGCCGACCTCTGCAAGAAGCGGAACACTCAAAGATGCCGCTTTCTCCATCTCTTCTTTCAAGATGGATGCGCAAAGGTCTTTATCTTTGATATCGCACTCACAAATAAGTTCGTCGTGCACCTGCATTACGAGCTTTGCAGAAGGAAGCTTCTCAGCTAACGCCTTCGACACTCTGTTCATAGCGATCTTGATTATGTCAGCAGCCGTTCCCTGGATAGGTGTATTCATGGCAGCCCTGTAACCGAAATTCTTAATGTTCCTGTTCTGGCTCTTGAGTTCATTTAAGATCCTCTTACGGCCGTACATAGTTACCGCATAGCCCTTCTCCTCACCAAAATTACGGAGAGATTCCAGATATGAGGTAACGCCCGGGAACTGGTTGTTATATTCCTTAATGAGGTCTGAAGCTTCCTTGTAGCTGATGCCGAGATCTGTAGCAAGACCATAATCGGAAATACCGTAGATAATACTGAAGTTTACAGTCTTTGCAGCAGCTCTCATCTTATGTGTAACCATTTCTTCGGTTACACCATAAACCTTGGCTGCAGTTCTCTTATGGATGTCTTCTCCTTCCAGGAACGCTGAGCACATGACTTCATCGCCGCTTAATGCAGCAAGGAGCCTTAACTCGATCTGTGAATAGTCAGCGTCGACTAAGATCTTGCCTTCTTCAGCAGTAAATGCCTCACGGAGCCTTGATCCTTCTTCGGTCCTTACAGGAATATTCTGTAGATTAGGTTCTGTTGAAGATAATCTTCCCGTGTTAGTCATTGCCTGAGTAAATGTCGTATGGATCCTTGAATCGCTCTTAATAGCTCTTGCAAGGCCTACGGCATATGTGGAATCGAGTTTTGAAAGTTCTCTGTATTCGATGATGTAATCGATTTCAGGGAAATAAGGTCTTAATCTCTTAAGCTCATCGATACCTGTCGAGAAATCGCCGCTCTTGCCTTTCTTACCGGAAGGCAGGTTAAGGTGCTTCTCGCCGAACAGGATCTCTGCAAGCTGCTTGGGTGAGCCGATATTAAACTCCGTGCCGCACGCATCGAATACTCTGGCGCTGATATCTTCCAGACGCTTTGTATACTCGCTGTGAAGCTCAGAGAGCCTTTCACCAGATACGTGCATACCATTTCTCTCGATCTTATCGAGCGTTATTACAAGCGGGAATTCGATATCATATAAAAGGCTCTTAAGGTCCTTGTCGTTATTGATGTCGCGGGACATTACTTTCGCGATCGCAGTAACAGCCAAAAGCTTTGATGCGGTCTCCTCTATCTTCGATGAACCGTCATCTTCAGTGATCTCATCGAAAAGCGAAAGCTGCTTTACAGGTCCCTTCTTATCTTCTACGGGATAAGCAGCGCCGATAACGCTCTCGTATAATCTCTGGAGATCAGGCTTGCCCGACAGGATATTAAGGACATATCCTGCGATCTCGCAGTCGAAAACGGAATCAACTGATGCCAGAGGCTCTCTGATTATCTTTGACCTGTCCTTATATTCGTAGGATACAGGCAGAACCTTCTTTCCAGAAGTGATATTATCGAAATCTTCAGGATCAATTACATAGAAAGTCTTTGAATTCCAGTCAAGAAGAATGACCTTGTTTCCTGAAGGGATATCAACAAAATCGATACCGCAGTTTAAATCAGCAAAATCAAACGCAGACGGAACTTCATGCTTAATGTTAAGTCCTGCCTTAAGCGCTGATTCAACTTCCTTGGAAATACCAGACGTAAACTCATCAACTTCTGTTGTCGGCTCAAATCCGGCTGGCTTAACGTCTTCCAGATCAAGCTTCTTGATCAAAGATCTTAATGCAAGGCGGTTAAGAACGCCTGAGAGCGCAGGAAAGTCTCTCGTTCCTGAAGGATAAACGCAGTCTTTTGCGCCTTCCTCAACTGGAGATTCACGGTCTATTGTGCAGAGCTTGATGTTAAGTTCCAAAAGTTCTTTGGAATTCTTAATCCTCTCACCCAAAGCAGGTGAAAGCTTATCAGCATTATTGAATACTTCTTCGCACGAACCGTAATCTGCGATGAGCTTAAATGCAGTCTTCTCGCCTACCTTCTCGACGCCCTTGATGTTATCGGAGTTATCACCCATAAGGGCTTTTACCTGAACAAATACTTCAGGCTTAACGCCATAAGTATCCTCGAACATCTTGCGGTCAAATAAGACTCTCGGCTCTTTGCCTTTGCCCGACTGGGGCATAATGACAGATACCTTATCGGAGATAAGCTGGAAATCGTCATGGTCACCAGAGAAGATGTAAACATCCATTCCCTGCTCTTCGCCCTGCTTTGACAGAGTTCCGATAAGGTCGTCAGCTTCATATCCGGCAAGTTCCATGCGCTTGATTCCATAAAGATCGAGCATGTTCTTAACAACAGGCATCTGGGCAGCAAGATCATCAGGCATACCCTTGCGGTTAGCCTTATAATCCGTGCTCATCTTATGTCTGAATGTAGGCTCTCTCCTGTCGAAAAGAACGCACATATAATCAGGGTTATATTCCTTCATGACGCCAAGAACGGAATTGAAAAATCCGTTTACGGCACCTGTCGGAGTTCCGTCGGGTGCGGTCATTGGAGCTCTGCCTATTACGGCGTAATAAGCTCTGTTGATAATCGAGTTTCCGTCAACAAGAAGGAGTGTACTCATCTTTAACCCTCTTTAGCTTTCATCTCTTCTTCGATTTCCTGATCTCTTACAGCACGTGCTGTGCTGATCATGAGCTTGATTCTGTTGAGCTGGTTAGCTTCTGAAGCGCCCGAATCGTAGTCGATCGGAACGATATTGGACATAGGATACTGTCTTCTCAATTCCTTGATCATGCCCTTACCGGTTACATGGTTAGGAAGACATGCGAAAGGCTGGGCGCAGATGATATTCGGAACGCCGTCCTGGATAAGCTCTATCATCTCAGCTGTAAGGAACCAGCCCTCACCGCAGGAGTTGCCGCAGCTCAATACCGTGGACGACTTCTCTGCAAGTTCCTGAATTCTTTCTGAGAGCATGAACTTGCCGTTGGTCTTGGCAAATTCCTTATTGATAGGCTTTCTCAAAGATTCAAGGAATCTTATGGCAGTCTTCATGATATATCCTGTCTTCTTGCTCTTACCTAAGTTCTGGGCCTGCCAGACAGGGTTATATGCACAATAAAGGAAGAAGTCCAGAACGCCCGGCAATACAGCTTCGCAGCCTTCTGCCTCGATTACGTCGATCGCATTGTTGTTTGCGTCCGGCTGGAACTTTACGAGGATCTCACCTACAAGTCCGACACGGGGCTTTCTCGGGATATCCTGCAAAGGCAGAGCGTCAAACTTCGATACTGCGAACTTAACGAATTCCTTATACTTCGTGATGACAGGCGGATTATCGAAATCTACACCGATCTGAGAAAGACAATCCAATATCTCCTTCTTCTCCTCGATCGACTTGGAGAAGTAGCTGTTAGGCATCATGACATCATATCTCTCGGTAAGATCGTCATTAGCCATCTTAGGATTGAATAATTTTCTTCCGATCCTGTTGATGTAGGAATACAGGGCATTAGCAGAGCCCGGAACCTTCTCGTAAGGTCTTACTCTGAGGAGCAATGTGGAAAGCATGTCACCGGCACACAGTGCCTTTATGGCATCAAGTGCGAATGAGATCGTATATTCAAAACCTTCATTCTTCTCGAATCTCTGTGCAGAGATCGTGATGACGGGGATCTGCGGATATCCTGCCTCTTTCAAAGCCTTTCTCAGGAATGCTACATAGTTCGTGGCACGGCATCCGCCGCCTGTCTGTGTGATCGCGAGAGTCGTGTTATCAGGATCGATCTCGCCCTTTAAGATAGCGTTGATCATCTGACCGACAACGATTATCGTCGGAAAGCATGCGTCGTTATTTACGAACTTAAGGCCGCACTCGATATCTTCACGCGTAGCCTGCTTTAAGAGCTTTAACTTATATCCGTGCTTATGGAATACGGACTCTACCATCTCGAACTGAATAGGAGCCATCTGGGGAGCCAGGATCGTGTGATTCTTCTTATGCTCCTTGGTAAACTCAACGCGCTGCAGTGTATATGGCGCGCTGTCGGTTTCTTCAGGAACGAAGACTCTTGCTTCACCCTTTTCGATGAGTTCCATTCTCTCGTTCATGGCAACGACAAGAGATCTCATTCTGATCCTTGCAGCGCCAAGGTTGCTTACCTCGTCGATCTTAAGGAGCGTATAGAGCTTGCCTGAAGATTCAAGGATCTCCTGAACCTGGTCTGATGTAACGGCATCAAGACCGCAGCCGAAGCTCGTAAGCTGAACGAGCTCCAAGTCAGGTCTTGTGATTACAAATGCCGCAGCCTCATAAAGTCTTGTGTGATACATCCACTGGTCGATGACTCTGATAGGACGCTTTAACACACCGGGCTTGGCAACAGCATCTTCTGTAAGGACAGCAAGACCAAGAGAATTGATCATCTGCGGGATTCCATGATTGATCTCAGGATCGCAGTGATAAGGTCTTCCTGCAAGAACAATACCCTTAAGGCCTTTTTCTTCCATCTCCTTAAGGATCTCACGGCCCTTTGCCTTGATATCTTCCTTGTACTTGAAGTACTCCTCAGCACCGGCCTGAACAGCCTGCTTTGCTTCCTCAGCGGATACTCCGAGATAATCGAAGCACTCTGTAAGATGGAGAGCGACATTATCAAGATTATCCAAAGGCATGAAAGGATTAAGGTATCTGATGTTCTTCTCCAAGAGATTCTCAACGTTATTCCTTATTACTTCCGGATAAGAGCATACGATCGGGCAGTTATAGTGGTTGTTGGAATTCTGGTTCTCGATATTCTCATAAGGAACATCAGGATAGAAGATCGTGGTGATTCCGCGGTCGATAAGGTTCTCGATATGACCGTGAGCGAGCTTTGCCGGATAGCAGACTGACTCTGAAGGGATCGTCTCCATACCGCCTTCGTAGATCTTATGTGAAGATCTTGCGGAAATAAGCACTCTGAATCCGAGCTTTGTAAGAACGGTAAACCAGAAAGGATAATTCTCATACTGGTTGAGTACACGGGGAATGCCGATCTCGCCTCTCGGCGCATCCTCAAGCTTTAAGGGCTTATAGTAGCTGAATGTTCTTGAATACTTGTAATCGAAAAGATTAGGGAGCTTCTTCTTATCGCCTGCAGGTTCTCTGTCGAGCGCCAGATCCTCGCCTCTCTCGCAGCGGTTGCCTGATACGAACTTGGTACCGTTGGAGAATGTAGCGATAGTAAGACGGCAATGGTTGGTACAGCCCTGGCACTGGGTATTCTCAGTCTCCATCTTGAATGAATCGAGTTCATCCTTGCCAAGGACATTGGATCTGCCGTCTTCTCTGCCTCTCTTCTGAGCGATCAGAGCAGCACCGAAAGCACCCATGAGACCGGCAACATTAGGTCTTATTACGTCTCTTCCTGATACGAGCTCGAAACATCTCAAGATAGCATCGTTAAGGAACGTACCGCCCTGAACGACGATATTCTTGCCGAGCTGCTCCGTATCACGGATCTTGATTACTTTATAAAGCGCATTTCTTACGACTGAATATGAGAGACCTGCTGAGATATCACCTACGGAAGCTCCCTCTTTCTGCGCCTGCTTAACCTTTGAGTTCATGAACACCGTACAACGTGTACCGAGATCTACAGGTTTTGTTGAAGATAAAGCTGCTTCAGCAAATTCAGGCGTCGTAAGGCCCAAAGTCTGAGCAAATGTCTGGATAAATGAACCGCAGCCTGAAGAGCATGCCTCATTGAGCATGATGGAATCGATAACACCGTTCCTGATCTTCATGCACTTCATGTCCTGGCCGCCGATATCGATGATGAAATCAACATCCGGACAGAAGAACTTGGCAGACTGGAAGTGAGCCATCGTCTCGATCTCACCCTCGTCGATATTAAGGGCTGCCTTGATGATGTTCTCACCATAGCCGGTTACACATGAACGAGCGATATAGCAGTCGTCGGGCATCTTGGAATAGATATCCTTCATGATCGCAACGGCGCTCATGACAGGATTGCCCTTGTTGCTTGCGTAATATGTGTAGACGAGGTCGCCTTTTCTGTTGATGACTACAGCTTTTGTCGTCGTAGATCCGGCATCAACTCCCAAAAAGAGCGCGCCTGTCTGATCCTTAATGTTAAGTACAGGGATCTGGTCCTTCTTGTGGCGCTCATCGAAAGCATCCTTATCTTCCTTGCTCTTAAAGATAGGATCGATCCTGATGATATCAGGAACAAAGCCTTCCCTGTTCTTGAGCTTTTCGAGAAGGTCGGAAAGGTTAACCGGATTCTTGCCGTCAGCTGATAAAGCAGCGCCCAAAGCTACGTAGATCTGGGCTTCCTCAGGCATCCAGAATGAATCGACCTTGCCTTCCAATGTGCGCTCAAAAGCATTTCGGAGCTCAGAATTGAAGAACAAAGGACCGCCTAAGAATGTGACGTTGCCCTTGATAGGTCTGCCGCAAGCAAGACCTGAAATAGTCTGGTTTACGACTGACTGGTAGATGGAAGCCGCGAGGTCTTCTTTTGCAGCGCCTTCATTGATAAGTGGCTGAAGGTCAGACTTTGCGAAAACGCCGCAGCGGCTTGCGATCGTATAAAGTGATCTGTAGTCTTTTGCAAAGTTATTAAGGCCGTCGGCATCAGTCTGAAGGAGCGATGCCATCTGATCGATGAATGAACCCGTACCGCCTGCGCACGTACCGTTCATACGCTGCTCAAGCACAGGGTGCATATATGTGATCTTGGCATCCTCACCGCCAAGCTCAATGATTACGTCTGTCTCAGGGTGATATGTCTTAATAGCCTGAGTCTCAGCCATAACTTCCTGAGTGAACTTAAAGCCGAGCCAGTTGGCTACTGAAAGACCGCCTGAACCGGTAATTACGACATCGACGTCGATTCCCGGGAACTTCTTGTTAAGGTCCTCAAAAAGGTCATTTAAAAGACCTGAAACATCCGAATGATGTCTCTGATAATCGCTGTGAATGATCTTCTCTCCGTCTAAGAGAACGACCTTGATTGTTGTAGATCCGATATCAAGACCAAGCTTGTATACCTTGCCCATCACTTTTCCTCCAAGTGGTTATCTGTTAGTCTTAGGCGTGCCCTTTGGCTGCACCTGATTGTGAACTACGCTGTTACCCGAATTCCTGTAGTTCTTATTGGAAGAGCCTGCACTACGGCTCCTTACCGGTTTCTTACGAGCAGGAATGGAACCGAAGAGCTTAAAGGACTTATCCTTAAGGTCCTTAAGCCAGGACATCTGCTCAGATCTCAAAGCTTCCTTGAAATTGCCGGAGTTAAGACCCTGCTTGAACTCAGCACTCAAAGAGACTCTTAAAAGCTCATCCGGAATACCCAGTGAAAGATCAAAAGGCTTCCCGAATGTATCGAAAACCTCAAGCTGCAAAGAATCGCATACAGTCTTGCAGTTAGCTTCATAAAGAGCTACATCGCACTTTATGCCGAGCTGCGTCATGAGGCCAGTAAAGTTGAGCGTGATATAAGGAAGATTGCCCGAAAAGATCAGATGAAGGCAGATAAGCTTCATGTAAGATTCAAGGCAGATACATTCCTGGTCGCAGATCAAAGACAGCTCACCTTCCGTGGTCATCTTTGAGATATCGGCTTTCTCATTCTCAAAGCCGTTAGCCCACAGGAAATAGAGCTCCCTGTAGACTTCCTTCTTAAAACTCTCAAAATCACGGGTCAGGGGCTCAGCCAGAACCTTTGATCCGAGATTAAAGATATACTGCATATATGACACTTCAAGATAGCTCGGAACCGAGAAATACTTGAAGTAAGCCGCAACATCGCGGCTGTTGTAGATATATTTACGCAAAGAGACTACTCCTGTCCGCATAATAATTCATTGTGAATTATAGCATAAACAAGCTAATATACTTATTAAAAATATAAGAGATATATGGCAAAAAAGATTTAAGCCGGTGTACCTGCTCCGCCGATTACGCCGCAGGCACCAAGGATAAGCACGAGAAGGCCTAAGCCGATACGGTACCAGCCAAAGCATGAGAATGTATGCTTTTTGATGAATGACATGAGCTTTTTGATGATAAGAAGGCTGACACCAAATGCCGTAACCATACCTACCAGAAGAAGTCCGACCTCGTGAGCCGCAACACCGCCGTCGTACTTGACGATCTTAAGAAGGCTCGCACCGAACATTACGGGGATCGCGAGGAAGAAAGTAAACTTTGCTGCTGCTTCCCTCTTAATGCCGATGGCTATAGAACCTACGATAGTGGAACCTGATCTTGATGCACCGGGGAAAATTGCAGCAAAGAGCTGGAAGATACCGACTGCAAGAGCGTGGCCCCAGTTGAGCTGGTTAACCGTCTTAATAACGGGATTTCTGTTTTTCATAAGGTATTCAACAACGATAAATGCAACGCCGAATACGATAAGGGCAATAGCAACTACAAAATAATTATAGAGGTGCTCGTCGAGCCAGTCATCGAAAAGAACGCCGACGATAGCAGCAGGAACGCATGCAACAAGGATCTTAAGCCAAAGGATGATCTTATCCTTCATTACATATCTGCCGATACCGGAATTTGAGAAAGGATGCTCATTATTCTTGATGCCAAAAGGCCAGATATCCTTCCAGAATATGACGATTACGGCTAAAATGGCGCCCAGCTGGATAACAACGAGATAAAGGTCGTAGAATTCAGGCGAGACATTGAGCTTTAAGAACTCATTCAATATGATCATATGTCCGGTGGAGCTTACAGGAAGCCACTCCGTAATACCTTCAACAATGCCGAATATAAAAGCTACAATATAATCCCAAAACATTTTCTATAACTCCTCTGTTTTCCTTAAAACCCCAAAATCATAACACATTAATCATTCTGTTATATGCACAAACTACGGCACGAACGGAAGATTTTGTGACAGAACTTGAGACTCCGGCACCAATATAGGTCTGTTTATTGGACTTATTGGCGATCTCAATGTATGTAATAGCGGCTGAGTCTGAACCTGACTTCATAGCGTGCTCTGAATAGTTGGAGATAGAGAACTCAACGCCAGTATAATCACAGAAACCTCTGACAAAAGCATCCAAGAGACCGTTACCCTGACCCTTGATGGTAACTTCCTTACCGTGATCAGTAATAAGCGCCTCTACTGTAGATACCTGGTCGCTGTCCTGTGTTTCTGAGAAGTTCTTCAAGCCGTAGGGTTCAAGGACATTAATATATTTATCGTCGAAAAGATCGAAGATCTGCTGTGGCGTAAGCTCATTCTCGATGCCGTTCTCTTCAGTCGCAGCCTTAACGACAGGCAGGAAATCACGCTGGAATGCCTTCGGGAGCTGGACTCCAAAGTAAGTCTCCATGACATAAGCGATTCCGCCTCTTCCGGACTGGGAATTGATGCGGATGATAGGCTCATATTCCCTGCCGACATCCTTGGGGTCGATAGGAAGGTAAGGAACAGCCCAGATGGTCTCTCCCCTCTCCTCCATCTTCTTTCTGCCCTTGTTGATGGCATCCTGATGCGAGCCTGAAAATGCCGTAAATACAAGCTTTCCTGCCCACGGGTGCCTCGGTTCGACCTTCATTCCGGTCAGTTCCTCATAGATATCGATAGTCTTGTTGATATTGGAAAAATCAAGTCCGGGGTTGATACCGAGCATCATCATATTGATCGCAAGTGTAATGATATCAACGTTTCCGGTCCTCTCGCCATTGCCGAACAAAGTGCCTTCGACTCTGTCAGCTCCTGCCATAAGACCGAATTCAGAAGTTGCAACAGCTGTGCCTCTGTCATTATGTGTATGCAAAGATACGGTAATGGAATCTCTCCATTTAGTTTTAGAGCAGAAATACTCGATCTGATCCGCATAAACATTGGCTGTCTGATACTCAACAGTCTCAGGCAGATTGATTATCGCCTTCTTCTCGGGCGTGGGCTGCCATACCTCAAGAACGCTGTCACAGATCCTGACCGCAAAATCGAGTTCCGTATCAGAAAATGCCTCAGGTGAATATTCGAGGATGAAATCAGTACCGCTCTTATCGGCATTGATCCTGTCGATGATCATTTTCGCGCCGTCTACAGCAAGCTTAATGCATTCATCGCATGAGAAATTGAAAACAACGTCCCTGTGGAGCGTACTTGTCGCATTATAAAGATGGATAATGACGTTGGGAGCGCCCTTAACGGCTTCCATCGTCTTATCGATTATGTGTTCTCTTGATTGAGTCAACACCTGAATAGCAACGTCTGAAGGGATCAGGTTATTGTCGATCAGGTGTCTGCAGAAGTTATAGTCTGTGTCCGATGCCGCAGGAAAACCGATCTCGATCTCTTTAAATCCAATTGAACACAGATATTCGAAGAATTCGACCTTCTCTTCCAAAGTCATGGGGACTTCAAGAGCCTGATTACCGTCTCTTAAGTCAACAGAGCACCAGATCGGAGCTTTGGTAATCTTATTTGAAGGCCACTTTCTGTCCGGCAGATCAACCGTCGGATGAGCCTTATATTTCCGGTAATTCATGTCAGCCATAAATCTTCCTCCACCATAGAAGCTTAAAGCTAATTAAAGTTCGTTTACGAGGTCTCTGAACATGTCGCCTCTGTGCTCGAAATGTCTGAAATGATCGTAGGACGTACCTATAGAAGACATAATAACAATCTCTCCGGGTTTTGCCCACTCTCTGGCCTTTCTAATAGCTTCCTTATAAGCATTTACAACGTTGTCACGGGTCTTGGGGAACTCGTAAACGTCGCCTTCCTTATCAGGGATCCTGTAGATCTCATACTTGCGGCCGCGTGCTTCCTTCGCAATAATGTCAGTTACAAGATCTCCGTTAGATCCGTAAATAATTATCCTGTCGCAGACATTAAGGATCGCATCGCCAAGCTTGCTGTAAAGGCACTTCTTGTCAGCACCGCCGCAGATAAGGACACCCTTCTCATTTCTTGCGGCAAGAGCGTTCATCGTATTAAGTGAACGGTTAGGTGACGTATCGATAGATGAGTTGTACCACCTTACACCATCTAATTCTCTGATAAATTCGATCCTGTGAGGCACGCCCTTAAATGTCTTTGCAACATAAGCGATGTCTTCAGGCTTTACATAGTCGATAACAGCACACGTGGCAGCAAGGAAATTCTCCACATTATGAAGACCCGGGATAAAGATCTCATCCATACCGCAGATATCAAAGCACTCGTCGTTCTCCTCATAAATGAGCCTGCCGTCTTCAGTATAAGCTCTCGGATACAAAGGAGATTCAGATCTCATGACCTTGCCCTTATTTGCAGAGAAAAGCTTTACCCTGCCTCTTGCAATATCCTTCATCTCATATGTGAGGTCACATCCGGCATTAAGAACAACCTTGCCGACAGGTCCCTGATTCCTGAATGCATTGACCTTAGCCTGTATATACTCATCGTAATCCTTATGGAAATCGAGATGGTTAGGCGTGATGTTTGTAACGATTGCAACATCGGCAGGTGTGCTCATTCCAAGAAGCTGGAAGGAAGAAAGCTCCAATACAACCTTGTCATCAGGCCCGATCTCGGCAACACGGTCAAGAAGCGGTGTTCCGATATTTCCGCCGATCCAGACCTTATAGCCTGCATGCTTTAAGATCTCAGCTGTAAGCGTGGTTGTCGTCGTCTTACCGTCAGAACCCGTGATAGCAAAGATCTCAGCAGGACAAAGGTTCATGAAAAGCTCCATCTCAGTCGTAAGGATAGAGCCCATATCCTTCAATGCCTGAAGCTCGGGGATCTCAAATCTCATTTTCGGAGTCTTGAAAACGATGTCGTAGTGTTCATCTCTTAAATGAGTTAAGTAAGATTCGCCCAAAGACCACTCGATATCAGAGGAGATTTCCTTCAAAGCAGCAATATTCTTGCTCAAAACGGGATCTTCCTCAGTATTCTTGTCGCATGCTGTTACCTCGGCGCCCAAAGAAATAAGCCACTTTATAAGAGGCGTATTCGAAATGCCGATGCCGATAACAGCCGCTTTCCTGCCCTTTATATAGTTTTTAAATTCTTCAAACTTATAGTTAGCCATATTCAACTCCTTATCCGGATATATACGAGGCGTAAAGCCTGCTGTAAAATCCGCCGTTTGCGATAAGTTCAGCGTGAGATCCGATCTCTGAGACTTTGCCGCCGTCTATAACGACGATCTTGTCACAGGATGTGATCTGCGAGAGCCTGTGCGCAATTATAATACTTGTACGGCCGTTTAAAAGCTTTTTTACGGCTTTCTGGATACGGTCTTCCGTGACAACGTCAACAGATGATGTGGCTTCGTCCAGAATGAGGATCGAAGGGTCAGAAGCCATTGCTCTTGCTATTGTAAGCAGCTGCTTCTGGCCTGCTGATATATCATCCCTGTCGTTATCCAACATCTCATTATAACGCTTTGGAAGTTTTCTAATAAAAGAATCACAGCCGGCCTTCCTGCTCGCTTCGATTACCTCTTCCTCAGTTATATGGTCACCTGAGAACCTGATATTCTCCATGACCGTATCGTCTGAAAGCCATGTATCCTGCGATACAAAGCCGATGTAATGGCGGAGTTCCGACCTCGGAATATCCTTAATGGACTTGCCGTTTATAAGGATATCGCCGGAATCGGGCTCATAGTAACGCATCAAGAGATTGATAAGTGTGGTCTTGCCGCATCCTGTAGGACCTGCGATCGCAAAAGATTCGCCCCTTCCGACCTTGAAGGAAATATCCTGGAGCACCGGTCTTCCCTCAACATATGAGAAAGAGACATTCTTAAACTCGATATCAAACTGAACATCTTTAGATGGAAGATCGTCCCTGACAGGTTCTTCTGGGATCTCCGGATTGTCCAGATACTCGAAAATCCTGGCAAGACATGCAAAGCTGTCCGAGAGTTCTGTGTAAACAGCCGACAGGTCGTTAAACGGCTTCATGAACTGGTTTGCATATGCAAGGAGCGATGTCAAAGCACCAACAGTTATCGCACCGCCAATACCGGACAGGCATCCTGTAAGTACAACAGCCGCATAGATAAGGGCATTTATGAATCTTGATGAAGGATTGCTGATGGAAGATAGGAATGTCGCCTTGGTGGAAGTCTTCCTGTATTCACCGTTTATCTCATCAAAGCCCTTGATCCTTGTATCCGTAACGTTATAGATTCTGCATTCCCTGAAGTTATTTACCGATTCGGCAACAAATGAAGTCTGCCTGGATCTGATATCAGCCTGCTTAGCAAAAGACTTGTACGCGCCTTTCGCGATAGCGGTCGAGACAGCAATCGATACGGGCGTGAAGATAACGACGATAAGAGATATCTTCCAGTTGATATAGAACATAACGATAAGCGTGATCAATATTGTGGCGATTCCAGATGCAAACTGGTTAAGGAACAGGAGCATACCGTCAGATACGGTCTCAACATCGCTTATGATGAAGCTCTGGAGCTTGCCTGCAGACGTCTTGTCGATGTAGGACATCTCTACCCTGTGCATCTTTGAATACGTAGCATTCCTTAAGTTACGACCGATATTAAATGCGATCCTGTTATTCATCCTGATAAGCGCGAACTGTAATAAAGCAGCTAGAACGATAAGCGCGGTGATGATGATCAGGCACTTGATAAGAGCCGTCGCATCGGCAAGATTATCGATCGCCCTTCCTGCAAAATAAGGAATAGCAACCGTTGCACATCCAAAAAGAAGGCCTATTACAACAGATAAGACAGCAAGGCCAGTAGAGCCTTTAAGATATGAGAAGAGACGCTTTAACAAACCTGCTTTCATGTAGCTGCGCCTCCCTTCATCTGAAGAGAATTCATATATCTGTAGTTCTCTGATATCTTAAGCAGCTCCTCGTGAGGCGCTATGGCTTCGATCCTGCCGTCATCCATAAGAATGATACGGTCACAGTTCATGCATGTCCTGACCTTCTGCGATACAAGGATCAATGTAGGTTTAACAGGAAGCTCTTTTAAGTTATTAAGAAGCCTCTTTTCTGTTCCCCAGTCCAATGCTGAAGTTGAGTCATCAAGGATAACAAGGCCCGGATTGCCTGCCAAAGCCCTGGCAATACCGAGCCTTTGCCTCTGTCCGCCTGAAAGTCCTGCTCCGCCGTCTGAGATAACGAAATTAAGCCCTTCTTTTTTCGCTGCAACTACATCATCGCTGCAAGAAGCCTTGCATGCTGATTCGATATCTTCATCTGAAAGATCAGTTCTTCCGAGAGAGATATTCTCCTTAAGTGAGCCTTTGAAAAGTCTTGTCTTCTGAAGGCTCATACCGACCGCAGCCGCAAGGCTTGCACCGGAGATATCTTTAATATTCGTGCCGTTCAAGTCGACTTCGCCCTCATTGGCGTTATAGATACCGGCAATAAGTGACGCAGCCGTTGATTTACCGCAGCCAGTGCTTCCGATGATGCCTATCGTCTCTCCGGGCTTTATATCGATCGAAAAGTCTTTTACTGATTCCTCGACATTGCCCTGGTATGTAAATGAGACATTCTTCATAGATACTGCAAGCGGCGTTCCCAGAGGAAGCTCTCCGGTACCGTTATTTGCGGTACTCTTGATCTCCATAAGCCCTTCTGCCCTCTTAAGGCATGCATAAGCTCTGGATACGGACACAATGAGATTAGCAAGTTTGACGAGCTCTATGAGGATCTGGGACATGTAGTTATAGAGCGCTACAACCTGTCCGTCAGATAGATTACCGGCATTAAAATGGATAGAACCCCTGTAGATCAAAAGGCAGATGCCGAGATTTACAACCGCATAAGTCAAAGGATTGAGCCATGCGGCAAAGTCAGCAGCCTTTATCTGCGATGTCTTGAGGCTTTCACTCTTCTGTTCAAACTTCTCATAATCATTCTGAGTCTTGTTAAAGCCTCTTATTACACGTTCACCGGCAATACCGTTTGAAGTCTTCTTAACAAGGCTGTCAAGGCCGGCTCTGGATTCCTTGTGCCTTAAGATGGAGAACTTCATGTTAAGAGCGATCACTACAGCTAAAAGAGCCGTACAGCCGACAAGGATCAAAGCTATAGAAGGCTTAACTGTCGCTGCCATAATACATGCGCCAATAACGATAAACGGTGACCTTAAAAGGAGTCTTAAGAACAGGTTGATTCCAGTCTGGATCTGGTTAACGTCAGAAGTCAGAAGAGTAACCATTCCGGATGAACCGATCTTCTCATAATCGCTTACGGATAAGGTCTGCAGCTTATCGTGAAGGCTCTTTCTGATGCCTGAGGAAATGCCTGTCGCAGAATATGCAGCAAAATACTGCGCAGTAATTGCGCTTGCAAATCCCACAACAGCGAAAAGCACAAGGATCGGAACATGCGTCCACACATAGTGCGCATCACCCTTCCTTATGCCGTTATCGATAACTCCTGCAACGATCAAAGGAACGATGAGTTCAAAGCATGCTTCAAGGAGCTTAAACACGGGGCTTAAGATCGAAGCAGCTTTGTATTTACCGATATGACTGAATAAAAGCTTCATGATCAGATATCAGTTAACCCCTGCACGCATTTATTCGATTCACTGATAACCTCATCCAGATCGATAGTCGTGTATTTACCGTCCTCATAAAGGATCTTACCGTCGATCATGGTCATCTTAACTACAGAGTTATCAGCACTGTATACGATATTTCTTGCGATATTGTTCTCAGGCTGCATCGAAGGCTTGTTCATGTCGATCATGATGATGTCAGCCTTCTTGCCTTCAGAGAGAACATCAGAATCATTAAGACCCATACACAGCGCGCCGCCGGAAGTTCCTGCCTTAAGAATAGTAAACGGATCTACTGCTGCGGCATTATGTGTCTCAACATTCGAAAGAACAGTATCAAGATACATCTCACGGAACATGGAAAGCGCATTATTTGAACCAGCACCGTCTGTTCCAATAGCGATCTTCATATCATTTTCGATGAACTTATAAACAGGTGTGATACCGCTGGCAAGCTTTAAATTGGAGCATGCATTAAACACAGACCAGAGTCCGCGCTTTTTGAAGATATCCCTGTCTTCATCTGTGAACCATACGCAGTGGAATCCGCCGCCGCCGAAGTCAAATATGCCGAGCTTATCAAAAAGGACAGCAGGCGTTACGCCATATCTTTCCTTACAGCCCTCCACTTCTTCGCTTGTCTCGGAAATATGAGTAAATACAGGGGCCTCATACTTATGGGCAAGCTCTGACATGTACTTAAGATTATCTTCGCATGTCGTATATTCAGCATGGAATCCGAGAATGAAAGATACGAGCGGGTCATATGAATTGAGTTCGTTATAGTATTTTTCGAGACTTTCAAAGCCGCCGAAATCATTAGCAGCGCCGCAGAATACATGTCTGAAGCCTGTCTCTACAGCCGCCCTGGCGTTTTCTTCCCTGTGGAAATACATATCGAAGCAGGCCGTAACACCGCCTGCGAGGTATTCCGCATAAGCAAGCTTGGAAAACCAGTAAACGCCCTCAGGTGTGAGCTTTGCTTCCCTGGGGAAGATCGCCTTGTGAAGCCAGTCGTTAAGGCAGTATTCATCAGCAAGTGATCTGGAGAAAGTCATGGCTGAATGCGTGTGGGCATTCTTAAGGCCGGGCATTAAGAGATTGCCTTTGCAGTCTATCTCACGGTCAAACTTCTTACCGGAAACGTCAACAGACGGGCCGATATAGCTTATCCTGTCATTATCAGTCCAAAGCTCACCTTCAATGACTTTGTCATCAGTCATCTTGAGGATCCTGCAATTATAAAAACGAACAGACATAAAGTATCCTTTCTATCCCGTTATAACAACGGCGCGATAAGTCTTAATATTGATTTGAAGAACCAGACAAACATGTTGGGTTTCTTCCTGTATTTCTCGGTAACATCACGGCATTCCGCGAAAGTATCGATGAAGTCCTGCTTAATATCCTTAAGACAATCTGTCCTGAACATGTAAACAGCATTCTCAAAGTGATGGTAAAGACTTCTGAAGTCAAGGTTAATGGTTCCTACGACAGCGCATTTGTCATCACAAAGGAAAGTCTTCGAATGATTAAATCCCGGTGAATACTCATAGATCCTGACACCGCTCGTGATAAGCATATTGTAATAAGATCTGGTTACGCTGTATGTGAGCTTCTTATCAGGTATGCCGGGAGTCATAAGCCTTACGTCAATGCCTCTTTTGGCGGCTATCTGAAGGGCCCGTGCGATCTCGTCGGACAAAACAAGATATGGCGACATTATCCAGCAATATTCCTGGGAATTGTTGATCATGTTAAGGTAAACATTCTCACCTACAGGCTCGTTATCAAGCGGACTGTCACAATAAGGAACGCAGTATCCTGAAGCGCCTTCCACAGGAACGGGAGCAACAGCTTCGAACCTCATCATATCGTCATCCCTCTTCTTCATGTCCGCGAAATTCCACATCTCGATGAACATTGCAGTAAGACTCTGGACTGCGGGACCTTCAAGCCTGATGCCGTTATCCTTCCAATGTCCGTAAGGGTTTACGATATTGAAATACTCGTCCGCGATATTGTATCCGCCCGTATATCCGACCTTGCCGTCTACTACCGTGATCTTTCTGTGGTCACGGTTATTCATGAAGAGTGATACGACAGGATACGCAGGATTGAACGCATTGCACTTGATGCCTTCGGATTCAAGGACTTTTACAAAGTTCCTGTTGATGAAAAGGAAAGATCCCACATCATCGTATAAGACCCTGCAGTCAACACCTGCTGCGGCTCTCTCCTTCAACGCCTCGTGCAAGGGTTCGAATGCTTCCTTTGTCTCAATAGCGTGATACTCAAGATATACGTATTCTTTCGCCTTCTTGATATCCTCTATCTGCGCCTTGTATGCATCGTAAGCTACAGGATAATACTTGATATCTGTACCTTCGTAGATCGGGAATTCAAAGCCTCTTAAGTATCTTGCATTTGAAGCTCTGGCCGGATCCTCCTTCTTAAACTCCTCGAAAATCTCGTCATTGTAGTTAAGATGGGAAAATACCATCATATCTACCTTCTCGAGACGCCTCTTGATCTTGTGCTTGGAACTCGAGAAGTTGTTGAGGACATAGAAAAGCAGACCTGGCACCGGGAAAAGAAGGATCACGATGACCCAGATGAGCTTAAATACGCCGTTATGGTCTCTTGAATTAATACCAAGCGCAACGATCAAAGCAATGGCTCTCACAGCGATATCAAGCGGAGGGAAATTGCTTCCGAGATAATATAAAAGAACGATAAAACCTATAAGCTGCGCAATTACAAGCAGACCGAAGACAATAATTCTTCCGATGCTGTTCTTAATAGCAGTTTTACGTTCTACCGTTCTTTTTTTAGACATTATCCAATATTCTCGATAAATGCTTTATATCCAAGATAGAGATAGTAAAGATCGATCTTGGAGATAACCTCAACAGGTGCATGCATTGACCATACGGGCACGCCCATATCAACTACATCCATACCAAGTTCAGCCATGATAGCAGCGATAGTTCCGCCGCCGCCTGCATCTATACGGCCAAGCTCGCCTGTCTGCCACGGGATGGAATTCTTCTCGAAGATATCAGTGATCTCAGCAATGAAGTCACCGGTTGCTTCAGAGCATCCGGACTTGCCTCTTGCACCTGTATACTTCTCGATCTTAAGACCGTGTGACATGAATGCAGTATTGTTCTTCTCGAATACGGAAGCATACTTGGGATCATATGCTGTAGTTACATCTGTGGAAAGCATCTTTGTAGCTGCTAAAGCCTTACGGAACTTCAGCGTGTTGAACTTATCGATGCCGCCCTCAGCCTTCGCAAATACTTCCATAAGGAAGTTCTCATAAAGGTTGGATGTAGCGCCTGAATTGGAGTAAGATCCGATCTCTTCCTTATCTGTAAGAAGGCAGACGCATGTCTTCTTAGGCTTCTCCTGTGCGAGCAGAGCTCTTAATGCAGGATATGCGCAAACCTTGTCATCGTGGCCGTATGCAGCGATATAAGCTCTGTCAAAGCCGACGTCTCTTGCATGAGTTGCAGGCACGATTTCAATCTCAGCGGATACAAAATCCTTCTCCTTGATGCCGTACTGCTCGAAAAGGATCTTCAAAACGCCTGCTTTGAAGATATCCGAAGCCTTCTTATCATCTGTGCAGGGAATGCCGCCGATGATTACGTTAAGGTCTTCTGCAGGAATGAAATCAGATGCTTTCTTAGTCATCTGTTCATTTCCAAGGTGAGGAAGAAGGTCAGTAATGTAGAATACAGGATCTGTGTCCTTCTCACCTACTACGATCTGATGTGCCTTGCCGTCATTGGTAAATACAACGCCGTGTACAGCAAGCGGGATAGTTGTCCACTGATACTTCTTGATACCGCCATAGTAGTGGGTCTTAAAGTAAACAGTATCGTTATCCTCATAGATCGGATTGGGCTTTAAGTCCAGTCTGGGGGAATCGATGTGGGCTCCTAAGATGTTAAAGCCTTCAGCAGGGCTCTTCTTGCCGATAACTGCAGCTGCAAAGCCCTTGCCCTTGATGCTCTGGTAAACCTTGTCACCGGGCTTTAAGGTATCCTTGGTAGCGATATCCACATATCCGAGATCTTCGGCAGCAGCGATCGCATTTGCGGCAAATTCGCGTTCAGTCTTGGAATTATCCAAAAATGCCTTATATTCCTCGGCAAAATTGAACGTAGCTGTCATATCATCTTGTGAAGCTACCTCATAAAGGTTAGGAAATTCAGCGAAAAGCTCGCTGGTCTTGATCTTTTTGGTTTCTTTTTTCTTGGGCATAAGTATCACCTCTTTCTAATGAACTTATGATACCATAAAG
>JAEFBC010000187.1 GCA_016292155.1 Saccharofermentans sp.
CCGTTGCTCTATCCAGCTGAGCTACTGGCACATATAGCTATGCAAGCATAAAGCGGGTGATGGGAATCGAACCCACGTGTCCAGCTTGGAAGGCTGGTGTTCTACCATTGAACTACACCCGCATGTCACATATATTTAATTGAAACAACTTTGCCGCTGTCTCAACAGCAGAAGTTATTATATAACAGGGATTCTCCGTTGTCAAATAGAAAAATAATGATTTTTCACATAATTGCCATTATTTTGTTCTTTGACTGACACAGAGCACGTTTATAGTGGTGTTTGAGCGCGGGCCGAAAGGTTGCCCGGGCAGTTGATCTTCATGACCCGCCTGATAGTTCGGGTTACGAAATGATTGTATTTTCATAGCGTGATGGTTATAATAACGCTATAAGCCTACTGTAAGGCGCATCTTTCGGGCAGGGTTCTCGAAAGAGCAGCCTGAAGAGAGGTCCGGTACCCCCGGGGCAGCATCTGCACCGGGTGAAAACTGCGACAGACCGTCCCACCCACTTGTGTTCACGGAACACTTGCACACGGTCGGCCGCAAAGAAGAGGAGGTTTTGTATGAAGAGATTTTACAAGGTACTTGCAGTTGCACTCGCACTGATCCTCGTGATCGGAGTGGTACCCGCATCTGCAGCATCGAGTGACCTTTCACTCACCAAGACAAAGAAGACCATCTTTGTTGACGGGTGCAGAGGAACAACCGCTGCGGGAAAGGAAGCGAAGTACTATTCTTATGCCGGCATAAAGAAGCTTGTCAAGAACTTCGACAGCAAGACAATGGACATCAAGCTTGACAGCAGCGATCCCTCCGTTGTTTCTACAGATGATAAGAAGGACCGTGTAAATGCGGTTGCACCCGGCAAGGCTGCAGTTACAGTCAACGTATTTAAGAAGAAGAGTTCCGAACTCCTCTTCAGTAAGTCGATTGTTGTCACCGTTAAAAAGAACGCTACCGCGAAAACACTTCTTGTAAGCGGCATCAAGGACGGCGACAAGTTCAAGGTTAAGGATTCCGTGACCGTTTCTCTCACCAGAAAGAGCGGCAGCGATACCGACCTTCGTCGTCTCATAGCTTCGGGCGATGGCGTGACCATCAGTGAAGCAGGAACCAGAAAGTTCAAGGTTACATTCACAAAGGCCGGCACCTACACGCTCACCGCTGAAGCATACATGAGCGAGAAGTACGACGGCGCTACGGCTTTCAAGTCCTTCGCGGTCGCAGTTACCGATGACACGAAGGAAGAGGACAAGAAGGACGACAAGAAGGAAGAAGAGAAAAAGGCCGGCAAGCTCGAGGCTGTGCAGATCGCAGCTGACGCTTTCAAACTCACCGGTTCTTCCATCACAAGCTCCTACACCAAGGACAGCGTGAAGATGTACTACATGATCGCCAACACCAGGGTTGACTTCCACGGTGAGGTTAAGAGCGTTTCGGTTACAGATAACACAGCTACTGTAACCATGTTCTCGAACCTCGAGCAGGATAGGACATACTACGTGGTATTCGGAGAGGAAGAGGCTTCCTTTAAGACAGTAAAGCTTGATGATAGCGACCCCGTTAAGTCGATCAAGAAGATCGCCCTTAAGACCCACACCGCTACCGTTATGGAGAATGTGGATCTCGAGTTTGTGTATTACGATGCGACCGGCGTCGACATCACCAATTTGGTTAAGACTTACGCTGACTCCAGGGTTGAGATCACTGTAACGGCAGGAGACACCAACGGTTATGTTGACACGGCTTCGCGCAGCGTCAATATGTACGAGAAGGGCAAGGCCGTTACTATCAAGTACAGCCTCACAACCGACTACAGCCCCGTAGACTACAAGCCGATCGTAGTCAGTGATACAGGAACCATCCTCGGCGTGGAGAAGGTTCTCCCGGTTGTTTCAAGTTCTATATGGACCATCAGTAACGATGGTGACGCTGTTTACCTTAAGAAGACAGATAAGACAAATGACATTATCTGCGTCGGTGACAGCGGTTGCGTTCTCGAGGTGCTCTACCTTTATTCCGACGGAACGATCAAGACACCCGATGAACTTGGTGCGGTTGCTACATCTGTCAATGAGAGCGTCCTTATGATCGGTGGCAAGGGCCCTTCAGGCGGAGATCTTCTTATGCCCAACCAGACAGGCGAGACCTACATCAGGTACAAGGTTGGCGATCAGGAACTTCCCGGCTTCAAGATCTTCGTTAAGTCCGAGCGTAGGGCATCAAAGATCATTGCTTCAGCGGATAAGACCAAGCTGAACATCAACCCTCTCGTTAATGATTCACTCGAGATCAATGCTGTAGTTACGGATCAGTACGGTACCGAGATGAAGAGCGAGCCTCTTTACATCACACAGAAAGAAGCCTCGATGAAGGACGTTACAGTTTCGTTCGGCTCCTTCACAAACGGCAAGCTCGTTGTTAACGGCTACGAATGCTCGATCATCGGATCAAATCCCGTTTACAACGTCCTCGCTGATGTCACAAACGGCAACGGACTCACGGGTACCGTCAGCTTCGCAGTGCGCGATGTACCTTTTGATGAGACCAAGCTCACTTCTTACAATGCAACCCTTGAGGTCGAAGGAGATACGACCATCGATACGGGCCTTGTAAACGGCAAGCAGAACGATAAAGAGACATATGCATATGTCAACATCACATCCGACGGCTTCAGCCTCATGGAGACTGCAGGTCACATCCTCACCAAGGCGCCCACAACGGCACTCAAGGCTTCGGACTTCTCGAAGTCTGCAGGTTCCCAGATCGTTGCCATGACGATCCAGTACCTGCCTGAAGGCGGATCCGAGTCGTTCATCACTTCGGGTGTGAATATCGACACAACGAACCCGTTCTTCATCACGTTCGATCCCGTGACCGCAGGCAAGAAGCTCGGCAAGGGTCGCTACACGCTGAGGGCATATATCCTTACACTCGGTGAGACATCCTCGACGATCAAGCAGATTGCACCTGTACGTGCGATCATCGTCAAGGACAACGAACCTGCAGGAACCTACGTACTGAAGAAGGAGACCCTCAACATCTCCGGTCCTGTGAACAACTCGAACATCGCTGAATTCTTCGACTTCTACCTTGAAGGCGAGAAGCTTGATCCTTCGCAGATCACCTCCGTTGAATTCTCGGCAAATGGTGACGGCAAATCGGCGTTCATCACCAGCGTAACATTCACACTCACCAATGATCCTTACGGACCTTTCCAGCAGACCATCAAGGTGGGCAAGCTTATCAAGTTCTCCGCTTGATCTAATGCATATGTGATAAACTCATACTCCCTCGTCTCGGCAGAGGCGGGGGAGTGTTTTATAAGCAAAAACATAAAAACCTCGCTGTGTGGCGGGGTTTTTATCAATATATGTATGACAAAGTAGTCTGAGAGATATAAAGAATCTCTGCTGAAGCACGAAGACGTGGTGGAACATATACG
>JAEFBC010000188.1 GCA_016292155.1 Saccharofermentans sp.
CTCAACTGCTAATGTTGCTATTAATGTGCTGATACATACTTTTTTCATCATAAACGTTCTCCCCCGTGTAATCCCCATAAGCAACCATTCAACCGGTTGCTTTGCTCTTTAGCTGAATAAATTCATTATAGCATGAGAGACCGGTACATAATTCTGAGTTTAGCGGTTGGAATCAGTTAAGATGGCGTTTTGAACGGCGGAATGAACGGCGGCGCCGTTCAAATCGCCGCTCATTAATAACTTCAGGCGGAATTCCAGGCGACGCCTATAGTTTTGCCTGTAGTTTGGGCGTTTTGGGCTGTTTTTCAGGCGGAATTCCAGGCGGCGCCTAGAGTTTAGCCTGAAGTTTGGGCGTTTTTGGGCTGTTTTCCAGGCGGAATTCCAGGCGGCGCCTGAAGTTTTGCCTGTAGTTTGGGCGTTTTTGGGCTGTTTTCCAGGCGGAATTCCAGGCGGCGCCTAGAGTTTAGCCTGAAGTTGGAACATAAACCAGGCCTTTTACCTCGTCCCGGGTGCTGCTAGATGGTGCAGCTATAGAGCGCAGCTACATTGTGCAGCTACATTGTGCAGCTATAGAGTGCAGCTATATCTGCTTATCTAAAAAAGAACGCCAGTATATCCGGCAGATACGTATTTACGAACAGGAGCAGTGCGAGAGCGAAGAACACCCACATAGTTACGCTGTGCGTCATGGTATGAAGGATCTTCTTTCTGGGGAGCTCCCCTACTATCGGCATAAGCTTAAGCGTCTTGCGTTTTACGATGAGAATTACAAAGCCTGCGATCTGGAATCCCGCAAGGATAATGATCCAGAGAAGGATGATCAGCATGAACGGCAGAACCGTCTTTATCACCGTATCATAATCAATATTAGTATTCATCGTCCCACTGTTCAGATCCATACCCATCCGCTTTAACATCTCAGAGATAAGTTCGACCGTAACCGAGGAAGTTATGACATTAAGGCTTGCGTGAAGGATCATTGTGTAGATGATCCTGCCGGTTCGGATATATACGAATGCGAAAAGCACGCCGAGGAAGAACGCAAAGAAGAACTGCTGGAAATTGCCGTGCCAGAGGCCGAACATGATTCCCGACATGGCGCAGCTGATAAACTCGCCGTGACGGAGCGTGCGGTCGATCATGAACTTTCTGAATAAGAGCTCCTCGAAGATCGCCGGCATGATGCCTATCGTAATGATCCTGATCCATGTATCAGATCCGACGATCAGGTTGCTCTTGAGATTGTTCAATGCATCTTCCGTAGAACTGTCACCAAATAAAGAAACTGAGGACAACGCTGTATGGATAGGCAGGCCCATAAGAGATCCTACATGAGCAAGGCCGTAAACCATCAGTATGAAAGTAAATATCTGTCCTACAGTAAGCTTCTTCTTCTCTATCTTTACGGAAGGCAGAGCTTTGAGAGAAAGGCCCAGAACAAGACAGCCTAATACGCTTACATTAAACGCATTCATGAAAAGATAGATCGTTGTAAAGTGAGCATTGTAGAAATCAGGGAAGAAAACAGTCAAAGCCGCAGAAGCAAATTTGATGGGGAAAATGAAGCACCAGCCCCATATTGCATATCTGGACGCTACAGAGGCCATTGTCTCTTCAATGGTATCAGTACTCTTGCATACACTGGCGAGGACTATCAGTACAACTAAAAGAGGAATAGCAAAAGCAGCAATAAAGGGAAGGCCGTATAACGTAACGCCTTCACCGTAAATAAGTCCGTTTGCACTGTTGAAGCTCATTATCAGTGCCAGGATCACGGTAAGTGTTATCGCAGTGACCGACAGGCCTTTGCGCAGTTTTATATCTTCCATACTATCCTCCTATATCTTCCCCGGATGTTTCCGAAAATAATTATACTTAAATAATACTGACATTTCATTAATAGCAACCAAACCGCACCTTAACGCTACCTTAATTATTTTAATATTTGTCATATGTATCTTTTAGGCAAAAAGCGTGTATACTGTCGTAGTATTACAAAACAAAAGAGGAATAACTATGTCAGATTCGAAAGTATACCGCATATTTGTGGTTAACCCCGGCAGTACTTCCACCAAAGTCGAGTTTTTCGAGAACGAGAAAAGCGTAGTCGAAGGCAACGTATTTCACGATTCCGCAATCCTAAAGAACTTCCCGACAATTAACGACCAGCTTGATTACCGTATGGAATACGTAAGAAAGTGGCTATCTGACAACAATATTGACCTTACAGGCGTTGATGCCATCGTCGGCAGAGGCGGCGCTTGCTATCCCATCGAGGGCGGCACATATGAAGTAGACGACAGACTCGTAAACGATATCCGCGAAGCAAAAGGCGGCGTTTACCACTCCAGCATGCTCGGCGTACAGATGGCAAAGCAGCTCCACGACGAGTTCGGCGGAAGACTTCTCATGGTAGACCCCATCGTAGTTGATGAGTATCAGGACGTTGCAAGGATCACAGGTGTTAAGGGCATTTACAGAACATCTGCCACACACGCCCTCAATCTCCGTGCAACAGCTCATAAATACGCAAAGAGTGTCGGCAAAAAGTATAACGAGATGAATCTTATCGTATGCCACATCGACGGCGGCATCACTATCACGGCCCACCAGCATGGCAGAATGATCGATGCCAATGACGGCAGCGGCGGTGACGGCCCGATGACTCCTACAAGAATGGGTACAATGGCAATCACTGACGTACTCACAAAGCTCATGGACCGTCCGAAGGAAGAGATCAGGAGCCTCTGCATGGCAACAGGCGGACTCTCTTCATGGTTCGGCACATCCAATTCCGATACTATCCACGAGCTTGTTGAGGCAGGCGACGCCAAGGCTACTCTCATCTGGAATGCAATGATCTATCAGATCACAAAGTGGATCGGCTCAATGGCATGCGTCCTTCACGGCGAAGTTGACGGAATCGTCTTAACTGGCGGCCTCATGCGTTTCCAGGACGTTTATGACGGCATCAAGGATGCCTGCGGCTGGATCGCACCTGTCGCATCCTACCCGGGCGAACTCGAGCACGAGGCTATGAGAGCTGCAGCGCTCAGAGTATTAAGGGGTGAAGAACAGGCTAAGATATATCCCGGCAAGCCGAGATTTGATGGATTCGATTATCTTTAAGGAGAAATTTATGAGTTTTATAGAGACGATCAAGCAGAGAGCAAGAAGTGACGTTAAGACTATCGTTCTTCCCGAATCAGAAGACGACAGAACAATACTTGCGGCAGCAAAGGTTTTGGCAGATAAGACCGCTCAGCCTGTCATCATCGGAACCGAAGAAGAAGTTATGGGTTCAGCAGCAAGACTTGGCGCTGACCTCACAGGCGTACAGATCCTCGATCACACTAAATCTTCTGAGATCGACAAGTATGCAGCACTTCTTGCAGAGATCAGAGCAAAGAAGGGCATGACTTTTGAAAAGGCAAAAGAACTTATCTCAGGCGACAAGCTCACTTTCGGCATTATGATGGTCAAAGCCGGTGATGCTGACGGCCTTGTATCCGGCGCATGCCACACTTCAGCAGATATGCTGAGACCCGCTCTCCAGATCATCAAGACAGCACCTGAGAGAAAGATCGCATCCATCGCTTTCATGTTCGAACTTCCCGACAAGTCCATCGGTGAAGACGGCATAATCCTCTGCGCCGACTGCGCTCTGATGCAGGATCCGAGCCCTGAAGAACTTGCTGAGATCGGCGCTGAATCCGCTGCATCTTTCGAAGCTCTCATCGGCAAAAAGGCTAAGGTCGCATTCCTCTGCCACTCCACAAAGGGTTCAGCTAACCACCCCTTCGTAGATAAGGTTGTTGAAGCAGTTAAGATCGCTAAGGAAAAGTATCCTGATGTTCTCCTTGACGGCGAACTCCAGCTCGATGCAGCAATCATTCCTGAAATCGGCGCTTCCAAGGCACCCGGCTCACCTGTTGCAGGCCAGGCTAACGTCCTCATCTTCCCTAACCTTGAAGCCGGAAACATCGGATATAAGCTCATTCAGAGAATCGGCAAGGCTGAGGCATACAGCTTCCTCCAGGGTCTTGCAGCACCTGTCAATGACCTCTCAAGAGGCTGCAGCGTAGACGAACTCGCAGGCGTTATCGTAATCACTGCGGTCCAGGCTCAGCAGATGGCAGCTGCAAAATAATAGATTTCGATAAAACTAATGTAAAATAAAAGAAGCGTTGATGATTCAGCGCTTCTTATTTTTTTGCAGAGGTTGATCTCTTATGTGGAACGGACTTAAGATTTCGGAAGTATTTTTCGAAGAGTATGGTCTTCCCATGCTCGAAAAGTATTTCCCTGAATATACTGATCAGATCGCAGCAGGCCTCGTCGGCCAGACGTCCGAAGCCTTCGGATACGATGACTATATCTCCAGAGATCACGACTATGCTCCGGGCTTCTGTCTCTGGCTTCCCGAAGAGCTCAAAAAGAAGATCGGCGACGATCTTGAGAAAGCATATGAAGAACTCCCTGTTGAGGACTTCATCTTAAATCACAGAAGCGATGTGGGAATGGCGGAACCGAGCAATATAATGACCGGTGCAAGACGCCACAGAGTGGGCGTTCACAGCATCGAGGAATTCTATTTTGAACATACGGGAATGACACATGCACCCGTTACGGTGCAGGACTGGCTCGCTACGCCGCAGATGCATCTGGCCGAAGCAGTCAACGGAAAGGTTTTCCGTGATCCTTCGGGCGAATTTACGAAAATAAGAAATGTATGGGCGGGATACTATCCCGAGGATATTTTAAAGAAGAAAGTCGCTGCAGACCTTGCCATGGCGGGTAAAACCGGGCAATTCAATTATTCCCGCTCCATTAAACGTGGTGACATCGGCGCCGCGTATTTCTGTGTTACAGAATTCATATATAAGATAACTGCGGCATTGTTCCTTCTAAATGGCCGATATATGCCATATTACAAATGGCGCTTCAGAGCGATGAATGAGTTTACCACCTTGAGTAGCGTGCAGAAGCCGCTTATTAAGCTTTCTCAAATGAGCGAAGAAGAAGAAAGTCTGGGTAAGGTCAACGTGATCGAAGAGATAAGCGGCGAAATTGTCAAGGAACTGGTTAAACGCGGTTGGTCTTCGGGCTACAGCGACTATCTTCTCGACAATGCAAAACTCGTTATGAAGACCATAAGTGATACAGAGATTGCATCTTGGAATGTATTTGTCGGTGAAGATTGATTACTTATTGAAGATCAGGAATCACTAATGATACACATCCTGAATCATCAATCGTTGATTCTATCTTAGGTTTATCGTTATTTACCATATATGATGCACTGTTCTTCATGCCATTATAACGTGCGAACACGATAACAAACACCATAGTGATTGCGAGCAAGAAGCCCGCAATCACAACAAATCCGCTCCCCATATTTGCGGCATAATTTCTAATCTTTAAAGTCAATTCAGGAAACATCAAATCTTCCTCCTTTGCTTAACTTCTGAGCTTATTATTGCAAAGGGAAAAATCAAAAAAGTACTAAATCGGCATCAAAACGGCATCAATTGCAAAAAATATGCGTAACACAACTACCGCATATCAGTCAGTTAGATTAATTGGAAATGCCGTTAACAGAGCCCTTTTTCACTTGGTGCTGCCAAGATCAATCCTCATTGAGACAATACCATTATCTTCTGATAACTTCTGACCTGATCACTTCTGTATATGATATCCGCCGTCAGCAAATAACATGGTTCCCGTAACATAATCAGACATGTCAGAAAGAAGGAACAATACAACTGATGCGATATCTTTAGGCATGCCAAGTCTTCCGTTCGGTATCAACGCTTCTGACTTTGTTCTCACATCGGGTATATCAAATGATGCAGCTGTCATTCCGGTGTAAATAAATCCCGGAGCAACACTGTTTACCTGAACATTATACGGAGCAAGATCCAATGCCATTGCAGATGTCATCGATGCAACTGCACCCTTTGATGCAGCATAATCTGCCATGTTGTTTTTATAAATCGTGGATCTTATGCAGCTTATATTAACAATCTTGCCCTGTTTCTGTCTGATCATTACCGGAGCTGCAGCTTTAGATACGATAAACGTTCCGGTGGCATTAACCGAGATTACTTTGTTCCATTCTTCGCTTGTTAATTCGTAGAAGGGCTTATTATTTCCAAATATACCGGCAGCATTGACCAATCCGTCTATATGTCCATATTTCGCATCAATTTCTGATATGCATTTTTGGATCTGATCTTCAGCCAGAACATCATTCTTACAGTGTGAATAATGATCATGTTCTATCGTGCTGTCATTTATATCAATGCCGGCTACAAAAGCATCATTTTCGAGCAGGAGTTCACAACAACTTTTTCCCATACCGGAACTTGCGCCGGTTACAATATACACTTTATCTTTGAATGTCATACCTATATCTCCTTAAATCACTTATCCTTACAGATAAGCACAGCTGTTCAGACTTCCCCGATAAAAGAACCATTCCACGTCGAGATTACAAAAACAGTATCATCTTTTACCATAGTGAAATCACAGATACACGGATACTCAAACTTACGCACCATCTTCATTGTTTCTAACTCATAAAGATACGATAATCCCGACACCCTCCTCAGATCGAAAAAAATGTATTTCTCACATGGAGAAACATAGAAATTGAGCAGCGGCTTGGCTTCAACTAATTCAGCCGGGAGGTCGATCTTGCCTATATCATTAAACTGCTTGTCGGTTACGGCAATTTGAGTTCCGATCCAGTAGAAATTCCTTTCTTTGCCAAGAGAAAAACACTTAAGACCCAGTGGAAGCAAATACAGATCCCGGGCCACCCTAAAAGATATCCTGTCCGGATCCGAGGGAGATAACTGCAATTCACCGGAATACTTGTTGTCAGTCTCTATTAATCTGTATATCTGTTTGCTGTATCTGTCGAGCCCTAACCGCCAAACGCGCGGATAAGAGCCGGCAACAGGCCTGATCTCGTCATCAAGATAAGTGACCAGACGGCTTTCAATATCTATGAGTTTTATCCGGCTGCTGCCCAGATCGAGAAATGACCGGCTATCCTCTGTAAAGCACATCTCATAGCCGTCCATTTCTTTTGTTTTGATCCGGAACATTTCCTCGCCGGATTCCAAAAAGAACACTGCGATCTCTCCGGTAGTACTCTTAGCGGCAAGAAGTTTCCTGTCAGGCGAGACTGCAACACCTTGAAGATGTCTGATTGTCCGGAGCTTGAATATCGGCTCTGCACTGTTGCTTGCCAGATCATAAACATAGGCAATATTCTGACCGCTAAACCCGGCAAGGATAGTCTCATCCTCGCTGACAAACAGTCTATTTCCGCCTCTCAGTTTCTTTATTTTCCCCATTTCTACACTCAGCCCGTTTCTTAACTGATCTATATCAGATTACCGCATTAACTTTCCAAAACACTTTTGCGAATCGATACGATCATTTTATCAATAAACGCCTCATCCGCATACTTGACCGTCGGAATATGGATAAAGACAGCCTGCCCTTCAAACCTTACAAGCGCATGCCAATACGCTTCATTGCAAAGGCATCTTACAGGAGCATCTGATATCACAGGATCTATTCCGGAAGATCTTAAGGATTCCGCGAATTTATTAAGTTCCGGTTTTGAATACAGCCTTTTGCCATCCATAGATGCGGACTTTTCGAGCCTCACAAAGGAAACAAGAGTTTTATCCACACCAAACATTACGGCAAGATCATAATCTTCCCTGATCGAATCAATCTCTTTCTTAAGTCCTGCAAAAGAATTGGTCAGCAGCAAGTGGTCTGGCGATATCAATTCCGCCAGTCTGCCGGAAGCGTTATTCTTTCCTTTAAAACCGATAAATAGAACCTTGCTCATCAACACTACCAATGACTTATTCTTCTGCTGTCCGCATCAGCAATTCGAACTGGTCTTCACCAACATTCTTTCTGATCTCAGACATCGCTTTCTCATACTCATTTACATAGTGTGAGAATGAGTCCGTCTTCTGCATTCTGAAGCCCAGCGAATGATACAGCAGAACTGCTTTCCAGCTCCAGGGCTGTGTATGGATATACACCGGGAATGCGTTCTTCTCTGCATAGATATTCATGACAGCAACACAAAGAGCTCTGCCAAGGCCGAGCCGCTGATATGATTCATCGACCACAAGCCAATGAAGCGAAGATACAGTTTCCCCGCCCTTCATATCCTTCCATGCAATGCATGAACCGACGACTTCATTCTTTTCGTTTAATGCGAAAAGAATATCCGGTATCAGTTCAGGATCCTTAAGATATGTTCCTGTAAAATATTCTTCAGCTTCATCTATCGAATCAAAATCACCAATTGAATATTCCAGTCTTGCCCATTCTTTCTCATATCCTGGCTGATATGCAGCTATCGAAAAGCCCTCCGGCAACACTGCCTCTTTATGTGAATAATCCGTGCATTTCATTATCGTATTGTAAAATGGAATAGTCCTATCAAGCATGACGTTCCTCCCTAACAATGTTCAGTTAAGTTGCGGGTGACTCAAAAGGCTATACGGCATCAATTGAAAGATTTATTCAGTTTCAATCCTGCCTTCATTGATGCTTGTTTTAATCGTAATCTGGAATGTATAGTTTTTTGCATCCCTGAATACAAGACGGTATCCGACGCTATTCTCGAGAGGGATATCCTGGATCTTACGGTAAGTTACGAGCTTTGCAGAAACCTGTTTCTGGTAATGATTATAAAGAGCATTACTTAATCTTTCTGTCAAAGACTTTGCCATATCAACATTCAAGCTTGCACCGCTGACAAGCTGATCCCAAGTTGCTCCGGACGAGCTGAAATTACAGCGGAGTATTGCACCGGTCTTGTCATCCACACAACATTCAAATGACCAGTCATTGGCGATCCAGCAGCTTACGAACCAGATAACTATCGTACCTCTGTTATTACTTAAGTTAACAAGCGTTGGCCTTACAAATATCGTATTCTTGATATCATGCTTGAAACCAGTGAAGTCATCCATAAAATCGGAAATGATACGTTCAATATCTTCCTTCGTGTTGAAAACACCTTTCTCAAGTTGGATGTTCTCGGAAATATTGATATCGTATTTAACCATGTTTATCTTCTGATTCATGGCAAGGTCTTCCCTGTAAGACAGGTTTATCTGTTCGATATCAAGAGCCGCCTGCTTTCCTTCGGACAGTCTGTCCTCAAAATTAAATGCAGCAACAGGAAGAAACCACCCGAGAGCAGCCGCCATTATGAAGATGATCGCTGAAATAACAAGACTTATCTTTTTCATCTTATGATCTCCTTCAGCGTAACTGTAACGCATGTTCCGTTTCCTTCACGCGAAGCAAATGCGATGTTTCCGTCGTGAAGTTTGATTACTTCTTTGCAGAGGGTAAGGCCTAATCCCGCACCGCCCTGGGCTCTTGATCTGGACTTATCGACACGGTAGAAAGCTTCGGTAATATGCTTGATCGCTTCTTCCGGCATACCTCTTCCGTTATCTACAACACGTATACGGTAATAACCTTTTATGCTCTCGCCAAGGATCATGATATTGCCGCCGTTGTCGATAGCCTTTCTGGCATTATCGATAAGGTTCGTAAGCACAGAACAAAAGAGGTCAGGCTCCGTCATGCAGATACCGGGTTCACACCGGCACTCGAGCATGATGTTTTTCTTCGTATAAACAGGCTGAAGATGCAGGGTAAGATTATCTATCATCTGCTTCATATCAGTCGGGATAAGCTTTATGCTCTCCTTCTTCATCATAAGAAGATCCAGGAGCTTTAATGAGAGCGCTTCAAGTCTCTTTCCTTCGGAGAAGATATAGTTTGCTGCTTCCTGAGCTTCCTCGCCTGTTAAGGACTGGCTTCTTAAGAGATCCGCATAACCGATGATCGAAGTCATAGGTGTCTTCAATTCATGGGCAAAGCTTCCCATAAACTGATCCTGGTGTTCCATCGTCCACTTAAGTTCATTAATGTTGTCCGACAGCTGGTCAGCCATGTTATCGAAGTCAGAACCGAGCTGGCCGATCTCATCATGTCTTTTAGGGTTGACTCTGGCATCAAGATCACCGGAAGCCAGAGCTCTCGCGGTTTTCGAGACGTTCGCAAGAGGCTTGGTCATGAGATAAGATGTGATCCACGCGGTAAAGCCTCCGATAATGATGAGAACGAAGAATACCTGGTGGTAGGTATTCATCTGCATTTCGCGCGCCTGGTAAACAGGTGTGATGTCATAAAGAACGATAAGCTGAAGCGGCTGGTTATCAGCCTTAACAGTGCCTTTTATCTCATAGAAGTATTTCCCGTTGTTCGAGAACATCAGAGATTCGAATTCGGACTGGACGTTAAAGTCTGACACTGTATCACCGTTCTGATAAAGAACAGTATCGCCCTTCATCAGCTTCATTCCAATAATACTTTCTGACGTATTCATTCGGTCGAGCGCATTACTGATACTCGAAAAGTCCTGCTGGATATCAATGAAGTTAACGAGCTGAACCGTCTGCAGGATCATCTCATAAGATTCTTCATGGTTTTTCTTGATCTGCGCAAGAGAGCTCTTGAAATTCTGTCTGATCAGAAGAACGCCTCCCACACCGTAACTGAGTGTGAGAAGCCATACCATTACCAGGAGCATCTTCTGACGGAACCGCACTGTTAAGCCTCCAGTCTGTAACCTACCTTAGGCACAGCATGAATGACTTCCTCCCATCCGAGTTTTTTACGGAGTCTCTGAATATGGAGATCTACGGTCTTACTTCCGTAAGGGAAAGGTTCATTCCAGACACGCTCGTAGATCGTCTCTCTGTACATGGCAATTCCAGGATTCCTCGCGAAAAGAAGCAGAAGTTCATACTCCTTCGGCGTCAGCGGAATCTGATAGCCGTCCTTGTAAACGATCATGGCCTTTGTATCGATAGTAAGACCGGCGATATTGATCTCTGTATCTGTTTTGTTATAGCGGCGCAGAACCACATTGACTCTCGCAAGAAGCTCGATGATCTCGAAAGGCTTTGCAAGATAATCTTCCGCACCAAGTTCAAGGCCTCTTACTCTGTCCTCGACCATATTCTTTGCAGTAAGGAATATGACCGGAAGCTTCATCGGCCTGATATATTGCATCAAAGAAAATCCGTCTATCTTCGGAATCATTACATCAAGAAGAATAAGGTCAAAAACATTATTCTTGATCATGTCCAGAGCCTGTTCGCCGTCAAATGCGCACATGCAGTTATAACCGGCCTTTGTAAGGCTCATACGGATAAGATTTGAGATCGGTTTCTCGTCTTCAACTACAAGTATATGTATCATGGTTCCCATCACCTCGCATTTTATAATTATACATTATGAAGAGACGCATAACTTATAATTATTTTTGAGGATCACCCTATTCCCGTAACCTTAAAATCCTTGTCCTCTACGGCCTTTGTAAGAACGTCGTCTGCAACGTCTTTTTCGAGTGCTACAACGGCCGTGCCCTTATCGTGGGATACATCAGCTGAAATAACGCCGTCTAATGCTTCCAGAGCCTTCTTAACGGTTGCTTCGCAGTGTCCGCACATCATGCCTTCGATCTTGATTGTCTTTTCCATAGTGTTTATCTCCTTTTCATTTTCGATCTCTAATTCTTTAAGTCTGTTCCTGATATCGCTCTTAGCCTTGTCATGCTTTGTGTCATACGGCCTTACAAGATTTAACCTCAGCGCATTCATGCATACCGTAAAGCTCGACAGGCTCATTGCAGCAGCGCCGAACATCGGTGTCATTGTAATGCCCAAAGCCGCATACGCACCAGCAGCAACAGGGATCAGCGCGACATTATAGATGAATGCCCAGAAGAGATTCTCGTGGATATTCCTTATCGTTCTTCTGGATATCCTTATTGCTGCCGCAGCATCTTTTAAGCTCGATTTCATGAGCACTACATCAGCTGCATCAACAGCAATATCAGTTCCCGCGCCTATCGCAATTCCAATATCGGCAGAAGTCAGCGCAGGCGCATCATTTATGCCGTCACCGACCATTATTACCTTGCCATATTCTTTGAGCTTATTTACGATCTTTTCCTTGTCTCCGGGAAGGACGTCAGCAACAGTCATATCAACGCCTGACAGCTTTCCAATGGTGTCTGCAGTCATTTTGTTATCACCCGTCAGCATGACTGTATAAAGGCCGAGCTTCTTAAGCTCATTTATCGCCTCGGTTGAATCTTCTCTTATCGTATCTGCAACAGCGATAATACCCAAAAGATTTCCATCAGACTCAAAGAACAGCGGTGTCTTGCCCTTTGCTGCAAGTTCTTTTGCTTTTTCTTCGAAAACAGCATCGACGGATCTTATAAACTTTATGTTTCCGCCTCTGATATTCTTTCCGTTTACTGTTCCTTCAAGACCGTTACCTGCACTGATGCGGAAGTTCGCGGCATCGTCAAGCTCTACGCCGTGTTCATTGCAATATTCTGCAACAGCCTTTCCGAGAGGATGTTCGCTCTTATTCTCGAGCGCATAAGCTGACTTCAGAAGTAATACTTCATCAGACACGGGAATGATGTCTGTGACCTGCGGAACGCCGCTAGTGATAGTACCGGTCTTATCAAGGACGATTATCTCCGCCTTGCCCGTTTGCTCCAGTGATGTGGAAGTCTTAAAGAGGATCCCGTTCTTTGCTGCTACGCCGTTGCCAACCATTATCGCAACAGGTGTTGCAAGACCCAGAGCGCAAGGACAGCTTACTACGAGCACCGAGATGGCTCTCGTAAGCGAATAACCGGTACCAGCGCCCGTGACAAGCCAGATTACGAAAACAACAGCTGCAATAACGAGCACACAGGGAACGAATATTCCTGATACCTTATCCGCGATCCTCGCGATAGGCGCCTTCGTAGCCGAAGAATCGCTCACCATCCTGATGATCTGCGCTAGCGTCGTATCTTCACCGACCTTCTCGGCACGGCACCTGATATACCCTGAACTGTTAATGGTACCCGCAGATACCCTGTCACCTGCACTCTTATCTACAGGCACTGATTCACCCGTAAGAGCAGACTCGTCAACGGCGCATTCGCCTTCCACGATCCTTCCGTCCACAGGAACAGCTCCGCCCGGCCTTACGGCGTAGATATCTCCGACCATAACTTCTTCAACAGGAACGGTTATTTCCTCACCGTTTCTGATCAGAACGGCAGTCTTGGGCTGGAGGTTAAGAAGTCCCTTAAGAGCATTCGTGGTCCTTCCTTTCGAGATGGCCTCAAGGAGTTTTCCTATCGTTATCAGGGTCACGATCATGGCTGCGGACTCGAAATAAAGCTCGTCCATCAAAGCCATCTGAGCCTCGTGAGTGCCCGCCGTTGTCATGTGTAACAATGTTACAAAACTATAAATGAATGAAACGCCCGACCCCATGGCGACCAGCGTATCCATATTCGTACTCTTGTGGATGAGCGCCTTAAATCCGTTCACGAAGAACTTCTTATTGATCACCATGACGATGCCCGCCAGAAGCATCTCGATGATGCCTGTACCGATCATGTTGTGTTCAAGGAACTTCGGCGCTGGCCAGTTCCACATGGAGACGCCCATGGAAAAATACATCAGTATGAGCAGGAATATAACCGAACTGATAAGCCTGTTTCTTAAGACCGGAATCTCTTTATTCCCGAGCTGTTCTTCCATGCTCTCGAAAAGGTGCCCCTCAGCTTTCCCGCCGCCTTCAAGCGATGCACCATAGCCGGCATCTTCCACAGCCTTGATAACTGCTGCCGGATCAGCCGTACCTGAGACGCTCATCGAATTGGTGAGCAGCGACACACTGCATGAGCTTACGCCCTCAACGCCGTTCACAGCCTTCTCGACATGTGACTGGCAGGCGGCACAGCTCATGCCTGTAACCAGGTACTTATCCGTTCTTACTTCATTGTTTTCCATAAGGAATACGCATTCTAAGGTTGATATTTATTTCATAAGTTTCTGCAAGAGCTCAACCAGCTCTTCAGTCTTCTCTTCTGAACCGTTTCTGATATCTTCAGCTACGCACGTTCTTATGTGGCTTCCGAGGAGGACCTTAGAGAAGCTGTTCAAAGAACATTTCGCAGCGCTGACCTGAGTTAAAACATCAACGCAGTAAGCATCTTCTTCGACCATCTTCCTGATGCCTCTGATCTGGCCCTCAATACGGTTTAAGCGCGTAATGAGATCCTTGATCTCCTCTTCGGATCTTTCCTTGGTCCTGCAGTGCGGACATTTTTTCTCAGCCATCGTAATACCTCCGGTCATATACCCCCTTAGGGTATCTTTATCTGGATTAACTATATACCCCCACAGGGTATGCGTCAAGTTCAACTTGCAAAACCAACCGAGTTAATATATATTTCTTTTGCTTAAATAAAAGGAGCTAAAATGCGCAAGACCAAGCCACAGGGAGTCATACTGCTTCTTATCACCGCCATCATCTGGGGTTCATCTTTTGTTGCCCAGTCGATCGGCATGCAGAGCATCGACGCATTCACTTTCACGGGAATCAGAACAGCTCTCGGTATGCTTTTCCTTCTTCCCTTCACGCTCATAATCAACAAGGGATTTGACTTAACCAAAACAACTCTCAAAAAAGGCCTGATCCTGGGTATCGTCTTCTCATTCGCACAGAATTTCCAGCAGTTCGCTTTTTACTATTCGACATCAGGTAAGATCGCATTCATCACAGCTTTCTACATGTTCTTTGTGCCGCTCTTCTCAGTCGTGTTCTTAAAGAAAAAGATCGCTGCACTTACTTGGATATCGATCCTCATAGGTCTTATCGGACTGTTCTTTCTCTGCATCAATCCTTCCGAACTTACAAACATCAATCTCGGCGATATCCTTGCGCTTATCTGCGCAGTCTTCTACGCTGTCCAGATAATGCTTATAGATAAGTTCGTCGAAGACGGAAAGACAAGCGGCGTGCAGCTGTCATTCATGCAGTTCTTCGTTGCCGCGATATTATCGATCATCGCGATGTTTATTTTCGAGCACCCTGTAATCGCAGATATAAAAACCGCAGCCCCTTCCCTTCTTTATTCGGGAATAATGAGCTGCGGCATTGCATATACTTTTCAGATACTGGGACAGAAAAAAGCAAGTCCCGTTGTTGCCTCTCTTTTAATGTGCCTCGAGTCGGTTTTCGCAGTAATCACTGCTGCAATCATCCTTCACGAGAGCATGCTGCCCAGAGAGCTGGCAGGCTGCCTTATCATGTTCGGCGCGATCATCCTTTCTCAGGTTTCTGAGTCTCTTTCTGCGAAGAAGCAGAATCAGGAGTCTTAAGAACCCATCTGAGGAAGAAGATCATACCGATCATCATGCCGATTCCACATAACAGGGATACTGCTGCATTCAGAGCAAAACCTGCAATGAGATATGTCAGGAATGATATGCCTGCAGCTGTAAGTGCGTAAGGCAGCTGTGTGGATACGTGCGCGATGTGGTTGCACTGTGCACCTGCAGAACTCATGATC
>JAEFBC010000189.1 GCA_016292155.1 Saccharofermentans sp.
AGCGGCAAAGCGGACGGCGGTGCCGTTCATTCCGCCGTTCATATTCAGAATCTCGGCTAAAACCTCGGCTCAAGCCTGGCAAATAGCCGCGATTTTCGAAGTCCTGGGAGGATTCTGTGCGGAGCCGCCCACCCTACCGCCACCCAACACCACCCCCACAAAAAAACCGCCGCAATGGGTGTTTGCGGCGGCTGGAGGTAAAGTGCATTCCGGATATTCGGGTGACCGGAAAACATTATTTATGAAAAACGGGTAGTTATAAAACGTTTTTACTGTGTGTCGGTTGCCTCTTGCGTGAATGCTTCGGAAGCTTCCGTTGCGGCTTCTTCGAGTGACTCTGAAGCCTCCTTGATCTGTTCCTCGGCCTCTGCAACCTTGTCCTTCTTCATGGCCATCTTGGAAGCCTTTTCTCTGGACTTCTTGGAGGTGATCTCGAAAACTACGGCTGCGAGGAGAACCAGGCCCTTTGCGATCTTGATCCAGTCCTGGTCAGCGCCGACAAGGGACATGCCCTGGTTGATGACGCCGATCAAAGTACCACCGACAACCATTCCTACGATCGTACCGGCACCGCCGTAAGCGGAAACGCCGCCGACGATACAAGCTGCGATTGCGTCGAGCTCGAATTCCTGACCTGCGAAGGCATTAGCAGCACCTGTTCTTGCTGTAACTACGAGAGCAGCGATAACAGTGAGGATTGCCATGTTGAGGTAAGCAACGAACATGATGAGCTTGTTGTTGATACCGGAGAGACGTGATGCCTCGGCATTGCCGCCGACTGTCATGAAGTGACGTCCGATCGTTGTCTTCTCAGTAATGATTCCGTAGATGATAAGAATAGCTAAGATCCAAAGAACTACTACCGGGATACCGCCGTCCAAAGCGAACTCTACAGTAAGGAACATGATTACGGCTACAACGATTGCGCTCTTTACGGCGACGAACCATAAGGGATCTGCATGATAACCCTTCCTGATCTTGTTTCTTCTGGTTCTGAAGTTGATGAAAACAACTGCTGCAGCACCAATAAGTCCTAACAAGATACAAGGAATATTGGGCTGGCCCCAGGGTGTCTCGAAAAGCTTACCTGTGAAGATACCTGTAAGACTGCTCGGGAAGTTGGAGATAGCATTTGTTGTAGATGCCTTTGTAAGAACCTGTGTGCCGAGACCACGGAATGCGAGGTAACCTGCAAGGGTAGCGATCCACGGAGGTATTCTTACATAAGCGATAAGGAATCCTAAGACCGCACCGTATAACAGACCGATACCGATAGCGATAAGGAGGACTACGGGTGTGCGGAGAGGATCAGCGGCTTTGACCAGTACTTCCTGCATCACGCCGTCTACTTCCTGCATTTCCCAAACACCAAACCACTTGTTCAAGAGGTCATTTTCGACGGAGAAGAGACCGACGATAGCGCCTGCGAAGCAAACGAAAGAACCTACTGAAAGATCGATATTACCGCCGGTGAGCATACACATGAGCATGCCGGCACCTAAGATATATACGTATGCGTTCTGCTCGATGAGTGAAGTTACAACTGACGGATCGAGCATGTTGGTACCCTTGATAGCGGCAGCCAGTAACACGAACAATACATAGATTACGAAGAGTGCTATGGCCATTACGTTCTTTTTAAGAACATCTTTCATGCTGAAGTTATTCATGCCTTAGCACCTCCTTTCTCTGATGCTGCAACATTTGAGGCCTTTTTCTTGGCTCCTTTTCTTCTCATCTGCATGATTACGTCGAAGAGAACTGCAGCGATAAGTACGATACCCTTAACAACCTTCTGGTAGTTAACAGGTGTGTCTGCTATGGACATGCCCTGGTTGATGATACCCATGAGGGCAGCACCGATGATTACACCGCCGATGGAACCTGTTCCGCCGTATGCGGAAGCGCCGCCGATGAAGCATGCTGCGATAGCATCCATCTCATAGCCGACACCGTATGTAGGTGTGGAACCCTGAAGTCTTGCGATGTTAAGAACGCCTGCAAAACCGGAGAGAACACCCATGAGAGTGTATGCACTGAACATAACTTTCTTTGTGTCGATACCGGAAAGTCTTGTTGCCTTAGCGTTGCCGCCGACAGCGTAGAGGTTACGGCCGAGTGTGGTTTTCGTGGTGATATAAGCAAATAATCCAAGAACAAGAGCGATCCAGATAAGAGCTGTAGGAATACCCTGGTAGCAGGAAAGCTTATAACCGAACCAGATGATTACGATAGCGATCAAAACTGTCTTGATGACTACTGAAGAAAGAGCATCAACTTTGTAACCCTTGGCGATAAGTCTCTTACGGTTAACAAAAGTAAATATTACGAGTCCGACTGCGAGAAGAGCAAATACTATAAGGCAGACAACGTTGCACTGCTGCTTTAAGAGCATGCTGAGCTCAGTTACTGTAGCCTTTGCTGATTCTAACTTTCTGCCTTCCCAAACACCGTCATCGATATTCTGCTGAAAAGCAGCAATGGTTCTCTTGATCACCTCAGGGTCAGTAGAAAATGTGCCCATTTCTCTGTAGTTGATCAAACCTGCCTTGTAAGGCGCAAGCTTATCAACTATTGTAGGACCGGGGATGTAGCAGCTGTTGCCGCCGCCGAAGATATTAAGGAAAGCCCTGTTATCAACGTCTACAGATTTACCCTGCATGATGATGTTTGCGAGACCTCTGAACGCAAGCATGCCTACGAGCGTTGCAATGAAAGGAGGAACATCACGGTATGCGATCCAGTAACCATGCCATAAGCCTACCAGGAGACCCATAGCGATCATTGCGATAAATGCAATGGGCCACAAGTGATCAGGGATGGACTTAAGGATCATCGCACCGAGACCGCCGGCAAGGCAAACAACGGATCCTACTGAAAGGTCGATATTACCGCCGGTCAGGATGCAGAGGAGCATACCTGTTCCCAATACGAAAACGTAAGCGTTCTGGGAGATCAAGCTGTCGATATTCATCGGGTACAATGTCTTACCGAACGTGATTGAGTAGAATGCAAAAACTACTACAACCGTAGCGATAAGCATCATGTATTTTCTAAGAAAATTCGTAATTTTGTTTCCGCCCATCTTATGCCTCACTTCCTTCGCCATCAGCGCCGGTAGTATCACCTTCAACGCCGACGATGCAAGCCATGATATTCTCCTGTGTTGCCTCGGAAGCTTTCATCTCTCCTACGATCTTTGCCTGGTTCATGATGTAGATCCTGTCACTCATGCCGATGACTTCGGGAAGTTCGGATGAGATCATGACTACTGATTTACCAGCCTTTGCGAGATCGTTGATGATGCAGTAGATCTCATACTTCGCACCTACGTCGATACCTCTTGTAGGTTCGTCGAGAATGAGAACATCAGGATTTGCAAACATCCACTTGGCAAGGAGTACTTTCTGCTGGTTACCACCGGAAAGATTGCCCACGAGCTGCTCGACGGAAGGAGTCTTTGTCCTGAGCTTTTCAACATATTCCTGTGCAACCGCATATTCCTTATCGTTGTCGATAAAGGTTCCGCTGCTGACGCCCTTAAGGTTAGCGAGCGTTGTGTTTCTTAAAATAGAGTTCGAAAGGACAAGTCCGTTGCCCTTACGGTCTTCTGTTACGTAAGCAAGACCGGCTTCGATAGCCTGCTTCGGGCTCTTAAGAGTTACCTGTCTTCCCTTGAGCTTCAGTTCACCGGAAATACCGATACCGTATGATCTTCCGAAAATACTCATTGCAAGCTCTGTACGGCCTGCGCCCATGAGTCCGTAGATACCTACGACTTCGCCTGCACGGACATTAATGGAAATGTCGTCGCATACTTTACGCTCGGAGAACTCAGGATGGTAAACTGTCCAGTCCTTAACTTCCATCATGACATCGCCGATCTCAACATCGTGACGCTTCGGGAATCGGTCTGTGATCTCACGGCCTACCATGCCCTTGATGATCCTCGTCTCGGAGATATCATCCTTTGCAGCATCGAGTGTCTCGATCGTGGAACCGTCTCTGATAACGGTGATCTTATCAGCTACATAAGAAACTTCGTTGAGCTTATGGGAGATAATGATCATCGTCATTCCCTCGCCCTTAAGCTTCTTCATGAGGTCAAGAAGTGCTCTTGAGTCAGTCTCGTTAAGTGAGGAAGTAGGCTCGTCCAGAATGAGGAGCTTAGCATGCTTAGCCAAAGCCTTCGCGATCTCAACGAGCTGCTGCTTACCTGTACCAATATCTTTAATAAGTGTTTTCGATGAATCCGTAAGACCTACCATCTCGAGGTACTTATCTGCCTCTGCATAAGTCTTGTTCCAGTCGATACACCATTTGCTTCCCTGTTCATTACCAAGGAACATATTCTCACCGATCGTCATGTAAGGGATCAGCGCGAGTTCCTGATGGATAATAACGATTCCCTTTTTCTCGGAATCCTTGATGTTATGAAAATTGCATACTTCGCCGTCGTAAATAATGTCTCCTTCGTATGAGCCATACGGGTAAATACCACTGAGAACGTTCATCAACGTCGATTTACCGGCACCGTTCTCACCGACCAGCGCGTGAATCTCCCCCTCTTCAACCTGCAGGTTGACATTGTCGAGAGCCTTAACGCCCGGAAAAGTTTTGGTGATGCTATTCATTTCAAGCAAAACTTTTGCCATGTGTCGCCTCTTTCGTTAGTTAAATAGTTTTTTGTTTGTGTTTGAGTTTTTGTTTGCGGGATAACCCCGCGGTTTTATTTAAGCTGAGTATGTTTGTAGAGATGCGTATGTTTACAAAGTAAAAGACTAGGAGAACGCCTAGCCTCAATATACAGGCGGGGTTTCCCCCGCCTGTAAAAGGCTAAATACTCAAATATTATAAGCCGATGTCTTCTGCCTTATAGTATCCGGAATCGATGAGGATCTTCTGGATGGAGTCCTTATCAGCGAATACAGGATCGCAGAGGTAAGAAGCAACCTGCTTCTTGTTGTTGTCGTATGTGTTGTTTGTCTCTACTTCCTTACCGTCGAGGATCTGGTTAACCATTGTAACTGTTCTCTCAGCAAGAGTACGTGTGTCCTTGAATACGGACATTGTCTGCTTACCAGCGATCATGTTCTTTACAGAAACGATATCGCAGTCCTGACCAGTAACTACAGGCCACTTATCCTTCATTGTGTAACGTGAGTCAAGAGCGTTTACAACACCCTGAGCTGTAGAGTCATTGGAGCAAAGCCATGCGTCGATCTGCTTGTCAGCATAGTTGGAACCGATGATGTTTTCTGCTCTAGCCTGAGCTGTAGCTGTTGACCATTCAGGTGTAGCAACAGAATCGAAATCTGTCTGACCGGAAACGCAAACGAGCTTGCCGGAATCGATGTAAGGCTTAAGAACTTCGAAAGCACCATTGAAGAAGAATGTTGCGTTGTTGTCACCAGGGTCGCCTGCTGTGAACTCGATGTTGAAAGGACCAGCAGCGTTATCAAGATCGAGAGCCTTCTTTACGAATTCGCCCTGAATCTGACCAACCTTGTAGTTGTCGAATGTTGCATAGTAGCTTACGTTTTCGTTGCCCATGATGAGACGGTCATAAGCGATAACCGGGATCTTCTTAGCAGCAGCCTTATCAAGAGCTGTACCGAGTGAAGAAGCCTCAACTGCAGCGATAACGAGAACCTTACAACCGGAGTTGATCATGTTCTCAAGCTGTGAAAGCTGTGTGTCGGACTTACCGCCAGCATACTGAAGGTCTACTTCGTAGCCAGCAGCTTCGAACTTCTGCTTCATGTAATCGCCGTCCTGATTCCATCTCTGGAGATCCTTTGTAGGCATTGAGATGCCAACCTTCTTCTTTCCGGAACCAGCGCATCCTGTCAATGCAGCACATGCGATTGCAGCGCAAAGAATTGTTCCAAGAATTTTCTTTAACATTGGAAAATTTCCTCCTATTAAGTAGTAATCGGCAATTCTTGCCACATACAAATTAACACTGGGTATATAGGAGTTGCATATCGAGATTCTTGAAATTTTTGGTAAGTTGACATAAGGATTAGCACGTTTTTAGCACAATTATGTGGTCGATGTGCTAAAAAATGCAGAATTGTGCTAAATACAGCAAAAATGCCACAAACCTGATGCTTGTGTTATGGAAATTATTTATTTTTTTCGCGCGCGTAAGAGAGGCGAGGTGCGGGCAGCGGCTAATGGACCGCAGCCGGACTTACCTCTTATAGATCTCTTCTCTCAGATGGAAGCCGCCGTCGATGATAACCTTGTCGAGATTGTCACTTGTGACGCCGGAGGGTTCGATGGCAACGTAAGGAACGTCGTAAGTGCCGTCGTAGAAGGTGCTGGCCGCTTCGATCTTGTTGCCGCAGGCAAGCTGGACAGCGTATTCTGCAGCGAGTTTGGCGAGAGCTTCAACGGGCTTATAGACGGTGACGAGCTGGGTGCCTTCGACGATCCTCTGGCATGCTTCGAGGTCAGCATCCTGGCCGGTTACATAGATCTTGTTGCCTGCGTAACCGCGCTCAGCGAGGGCGTGGATTACTTCACCTGCAAGTGCGTCGTTGCCGCACATGATGGCATTGGCCTTGCTTATCTCTTCAAAATGAGCGTTTACAAAGTCATATGCAAGCTCAGGTTTCCAGTTCTCGCAGTTAAATTTCAGGGTGATGTTCATGTTGTGTTCGGCGCAGACGGAATCGAAGCCGGACATAACCTGAGGTACGTTGTAGTCGGATTCAGGTCCCATGATCTCAACGATCGTGCTGCCGTCAGGAACTTTGCTGCAGACGGCCTTGGCCATCTCTTTGCCGACGGTCTCGTTGTTGAAAGAGATGTAAAGATCAGCGTTGCAGTTCATGACGAGACGGTCGTAGCAGATGACCGGAATGTTCTTGTTTTTGGCCTCTTTGAGAACATCGGCGAGAGCGATGGCATCAGCCGTGATGATGACGATAGCGTCGACACCGATCTCGATGAAGTACTTGATCTGTGAGATCTGAGCGGAAACGTCACCGCCTGCTGACTGGACGTTTACTTCGGCGCCCAGGTCGTTTGCGGTGGATACGAAAACGTCACGGTCTCTTGTCCAGCGCTCGATAACGAAGGAGTCGAAGGACAGACCGATAAGGAGCTTATCGGTGTCGGTTGTCGCAGGAACCTCGTTGTTCTCAGGCGTTTTGCAGCCGGTGCACAGGAGGATCGTGCTGATCATCAGCAGAGAAAGGATTTTAACGATTGCTTTGCGCATTATCTTTTGCCCTCCTTGTACTCGGTCGGGGTGACGCCCGTGTGCTTTTTGAATATACGGGAGAAATAGTTCGGATCTGAGTAGCCGACCTCCGAACAGATCTCCTTCATGGACTTGTTCGTGCCCTCTAGAAGCTCTCTTGCCCTGGCAACGCGGACGCCCGTGAGATAGTCGGTGAATGTAACGCCCGTCTGGGTCTTGAAGACCTTACTGAAATAGAACGGGCTGATATCGTACTTACCGGAAAGGTCATCAAGCGAGATGTCTTCCTGGTAGTTCTGGTCGATGTATTTCTTGGCTTTCTCTGCGACGTCTTCCGTCTTGGCCGCATTGGCAGCGCTGATCATGGAAGCGGCGCGCTCAATGTGCGAGAGGAACCACAGACGGAGTTCGTCATAGCTCTTCATCGAATTGATCTCGGGCAGGTACTCGCTTCTGGACATGAAGTGGTAGACGTGACCGCCGTTGCCGTATGCAAGACGCTCGCCCCAGAGGACGAATTCAAGCACCTTGAGGCAGATGTCGGACATGGCGCCGCCGGAAGATCTGACCATCCAGTCGAAGAAAATGTTTGCATGCTCCTGAGCCCTGATCACGTCGCCCTGTGCGATGGCGTCGAAAAGGTCCTTCTCCGTTTTGAGCGGGTAGTCGGTATCGTATTCGCAGCCTTCGGGAAGGTCTATTGCCTCGGCAACATTCTGCTTAGTCTTAACGAGGATCGAGAGCGCCTCGCTGTAAGAATCCGCCATGTCTTCAAGAGGCTTTACGGGGCCTATTCCGATGCGGAAATCGATGCCCAGAGCTTCGGATAATTCCTTCTGCGCATTGTTCGCGGAATCAACGATCTTTTGGTATTCCTCGGGCGTCAGCGAGCTCTTCTGGCAAGGGATAAGGACCGGGATCTTGTTGCCCATGACAGAGCCCGTTATGCACTGGAAATTATCCGAGATAACAAGAAGAACAGTCTCATAGTTCTTCTGCGTCTTAACGCTTGCCGGAACCGCGCCGCGTAGATATCCGCTGGGCTCCTTATCGCCGCTGACAATCGCGAGCATGAGGCCGTACCTGGCATCTAACTCCAGGATCCTCTTATACTCATCAATGTTTTCTTTGTAGTGTTCGTGCGAGAGAAGGTCCTGGATAAGGCCGTTCTCTACGATGGGAACGATCGAATCGAGCTTCTCCTTGATCTCCAGCTCGCGTGAACGCTGCTCGCGCACGCGGTCGACTTCCTCCATCGCCTTCTTGAGAACTGCAACGATCTGAGCCTTGTCGAAAGGCTTGTTTATGTAGTCGATAACACCCAGATTCAGGGCCTGCTTGGCGTAGTCGAATTTGTCATATGCGGAGATGACGACGAAAACGATGTTGGGGTTGGTCCTTCTGATCTCCTTCATCGCGTCAATGCCGTTGATTCCTGGCATTCTGATATCCATGAATGCGATGTCCGGGCGCACCTCGTCTGCAAGCTCTATGACTCGTCTTCCGGTCTTTGCTTCGAAAGTCTCGAACGTCCCCGGAAATTCCTTATCAACTATGAACTTGAGCGATTCTCTTACGATGCCCTCGTCATCTGCGAGCATGAGCTTATACATGTGTGTCCTCCAACGGTATCTTTATCGTTACGTGTGTTCCTTCATTCTTGCGGCTCTTCATCTCGAAAACTTCCTTGTTGTTATAGTACAGATCGAGCCTCGACATAACATTCGTTATTCCTACGCCTCTTGTCTCAGAGGGCTTTTTCTCGTGATTCATGATCTTCTCGATGATCTCTTCGTCCGTGCCAATTCCGTTGTCACTGACCCTGATGCAGCACATATTGCCCTCACGGTAAACGGAGAGCGTGACCTTGCCCTCGCCGGGCTCCAAGTCCTTGATGCCGTATTTTATTGAGTTCTCGACCAGCGGCTGGATGATCATTGACGGAACCATAACGTTAAGCAGGCTCTCGTCGATGTCCTTCTCGAAAAGCATCTCCCCCGCAAATCTGACGTTCAGGATGTACATGTACGAATCGACGAGCTCTATCTCCTCCGAGAGCTTTACTGTCTCGGAACTCTTCTTAACGTTGTATCTGAAGAAGTCTGCCATATTCCTGATGTATTCAACGGTCCTGTCGGCGCCCTCCATCATGGCGAGCTGCGCGCCCGCATTCAAAGTGTTGAAAAGGAAGTGCGGATTGATCTGCGACTGCAGGTATTTGAGCTGCGCATCCTTAAGGTGCGTCTCCATGAGGAGGTTCTTCTCCTTCATCTCGCTTTCCGTGATGAGCTGCGTCCTGATACGCGCGATGTAATCCTTGATGGAGGCGAGCATCTCGTTAAAAGCTCTCGTCACCTTACCTACTTCGTCGTCGGAATAAACTGCCAGCGGCTCAACATTCTCGGGCGACCCCTGGGAGATCTCATCGGCCTTTGCAGAAAGCCTTGTAAGAGGCCTTGTGATCGTGCTCGTCAGGATGATGATGAGGAGGACGTTCATGACCGACGCAACTACGAAAATAAGGACACTCATTATTTCCGTATATCTCAGTGAATTTACGAGCGCCATGTATGTTTCCGAATTCGTCTTGAACTGGTCGTTGTTGACCGAGTAGATATATGTGTTGAGGTAGTCCTTGATCCTGGTGCACTCGTTGTACTTTGACGTGTACTCATCAATGTCCCTGCCTCGCTTTGCCTGGACCGCCTGATCGGCGATCTTAAGGTAAGTGTCGAGCATGTTCCTGATATCGCGCTCCGAGAGCTTAACGCTGTTGTCGGTAACGTTGGAATTCAGCTTGCGGCTCATGTTCCTGACATCTAACGAAGACGCATAAAAGAGCTCGAAATCGTCAGTGCCCTTCGTCTCCAAGAATCCCGTAAGACCCTGGTGAGTCTTGTTCAGGCTGTCTGAAAGCTCATTCAAACTGATGTTGCTCGCGAATACCGAGTTGATCTTCTCGAGTGCCTGGTTCAGGTTTAAGTAGATGAAAACGTTGACGCCCATCGCAATGAACGACGTCGCAAGGAATACCGCAACGAGCTTACGGGAGATCTTCATGTTGGCAAAGAAATTAGCCATCCTTATCCTCCACCTCAGGACTGTAATACGACAGGTTCGTACGCGTGAGCTTTATGGACTTGATCGTATAGAATTCACTTACGTTTCCCGTGTCGTTAAACTCGTTGAGTGCGTTCACGCTCTGCTTTGCAAGAGTCTTTGTATCTATAGTAAATGTCGCATAGACAGAGCCTTTTTCGATAGCTTTCCTGATAGTCTCAGAGTCGTAATAACCAAGGATCCTGGTCTTGCCTACGAGGTTCTTCTCGACGATACACTGGATCGCGCTCTCGGTGATCTTATCGTTAAGGCATATGATGACATCGGGCATCTTATTAAGCTCATCCAATGTCTTCATGATGTTCTCTTCTGATGTGAACTGCGAGGAAGTATCGACTTCCTTGGATGATATCGAGACGAACCTTCCCGTAAGCTGTTTCTGGATAGCCTGAATGATGAAATCGTCGGAATTGCCGTTCTTCAGGATAAGCACCGACAGAGGATATTTATCCGTAGAGATCTCCGTCAATGCACTTCCGTAATCGGTACCCAAAGTGTACTGGTTAAGACCGATAAAACTCTTTCTCTCCGAACCTTCGCAGTCAGAAAGGACCGTAACGACCGGAACACCGGCATCATAGGCCTTGCGGATAAGTTCTTTTGTCTCTTCGGAGTCGTCGCCCTCCAGAATGATACCGTCCACTTTGGAGCTTATAGCGATATTGATTCTGTCCGCCTTCGAATAGGTCGCCGAAAGGTTCTCGCCCGTCATCTCCACATAGCATCCGTTCTCCTTCGCATACTCGGAGATCTCTTTGTAGATACGGTTCGACAGCTGGCTGTCCGGGTCCTCTGCTATAAACGCATAGAGCCTCGGATACTCAGTAACGACTTCTTCCTGAACCTCGCCTATGCGCCTGATCATGTCCCTGTAGAAAAACAGTCCGGCGATCGTTGCAACAAACAGAACGAGCACAATGCCCGCCAGAATCGTAACTGCCATTCTGTTTTTTGAGACTCTGATCTTCTTCATGCCGTTAATTATACTCTATAGATTTCTTGTGCGCATTATAAAAGGAGGGGGCATGATGATGCCCCTCCTTAAAAGTCCGTTCGCGTTCAGATTAATTATTCTTCGCCGCCGCCTGATTCTAAAGGTTGGCCGTTGTTCAGATCATCGAACATCTTCTTTACAGAAGGCGCGTTTTTGGTGAGCTTCTTGATGCTGAGATCCTCAGCCTTATTGTTGGCAAGCCTCAAGTTGTTCTCGGACGATACCAGCGCATCCTTGACCTTCTGAAGGTGAGTGATGGTCTTGTCGATCTCGTCGATCGCTGTCTGGAATTTCTCTGATGCTATCCTGTAATTGCGTCCGAAAGCATCCTTAAATTCCTGCATGTTCGTCTCAAAATTCATCAGATCGAGCTGCTGATTCTTGACGATTGCAAGTTCTCTCTGATACTGCAGGGAATTATGCGCAGCGTTCCTTAAGAGGGTGATCATGGGAATGAAGAACTGCGGCCTTATGACATACATCTTCGGATACTTGTAAGAGACATCCACGATGCCGTTGTTATAGAGCTCGTTGTCTGCTTCGAGGAGCGATACGAGAACCGCATATTCACAGCCCTTCTCAGTCCTGTCCTTATCGAGTTCCTTGAAGAAATCCTCGTTCTTATGCTTGGTGGCGGTGGTGTCCATCTCGTTCTTCATCTCGAACATGATGGAGATGAATTCCTGGCCATCTTCAAAATCCCTGAAGATGAAATCGCCCTTACTGCCGGTGCCGCTGACTGCGTTGTCCTTCTCAAAATAAGCATTCGGGAAGGCAGTCATACGGATACTGTTGAACTGGATCTGGCAGTGCTGCTCTAAGCTCTCGCCGACCATCTTCGTGGACTGGCGCGCTTTGAAATCCTTCAACTGCGCAATCTGATCTTCCTTAAACTTAAGCTGAGCCTGGAAAGCCTCTTCCTGACTCTTCTCCTTAAGCGCACTCTCGGTCTTCTGATTCTCGAGCTGGCTCTTAAGCTTGATGACTTCATTCTTAATATCAGCGACTTCCTTGTCCTTATCGCGGATTGCTTCGCTTACCGCAAGTTTCTTCTCGGAATCGCCCATGGAAATCCGGTTCTTAAGATTCTGGATCTCCAGATCCTTATTAGCGATCTCCTTGTCCTTGTCGCTGATAACTTCGGCAAAGGACTTCTCCTGCTGCATCTGCGCCATCTTAAGATCGCTCTTGTTCTTGTCTTCCAATTCCCTGGCGCGCTTATGAAGTTCCTCTTCAAAAGCCTCATTCCTTACCTGGCTCAGGAGCTCGGCATAACCGGACTCATCCACCTGGAAAACCTCGCCGCACTTCGGGCACTTGATCTCATGCATACTGATAATCCTCCCTGTTCAACTTTATTGATTTATTATATTCCATAACCGTGTCTTTTAGGCGGACAATAAACGGACTTATCTGCGCTTTGACTTCGGTTTTGCGGCCAATTTTGCACGGCTTTTCTAATTCCTGTTCGGGCTTGTTGACTCCGATTTTTTGTGACTATATAATGAACTTACAAATGAGGTGTTGCCGGTCGACGGTTGCCCTCGAAGTTGAGTTTTTAACCGCCCAGGTTCTTCAGGCTACGGGCGGTTTTTTAATGCCTGTTTTTCGCTAAGACCGCAACTTATACACGGCAAAATGCATCTTGTACGGATCTGCCGTCACGGCCTTTTCCGTTTTGATAATGTGTGCTCATCAAACACAGGCGGATAAGGAGTTCACGGAAATGAAAAAGAACAAGATCATTAAGGCTATTGCAATCACTTTGGGTGTTATCGCTTTTCTAGGCGTTGCGGGATCGGCAGCAATGGGCGGATATGTCGCAGACAGGATCCTTCACCAGAACGCAGGAAAAGATACGCATGACAACAGCATTAAGCAGCTTGAGATCTGGGGATACGATACGGATGGCTTTGAAGCGAAATACAAAGGTGCTGAAGTAAAGGCTGAAGCAGCTGACGGAAATAAGGTTCCGGGAACGCTTTTCGACATGGGATCAGACACGTGCGTCATACTGGTGCATGGTGCAGGTGGAGACCGCGTCTGCACATATCCTCTTGCAGAGGAGTATCTCAAAAGAGGTTATAACGTCATCGCGATCGACCAGAGAGGGTGCGGCAATAATCCGGACGACAGGGTCGCTTTCGGAATATTAGAGAAGCTCGACGTCGAGGCAATGGTGGCATATGCAAGAGACACTTTAGGAAACAGCAGGGTCATCGTTCACGGCCAGTCCATGGGCGCCCAGACAACAGTGCTTTATGCGGCAAGTGTTACTCCCGGCACAGCAGGCGCGGCAGATGCTGTTATCTGTGACAGCCCCGTTCCGGGCATGGAGCTTATCCTCAAGGAGATGTTCGGTGACGGCGATACTGATTCATTCATGGCTGTCTATCTCACCGGCACGAGCAAGATCTTCATGAGACTGGCTTACGGCATCGATTTTGCTGACGGCGACACTATTGCAAAAGCATCCGGTATCAAGATCCCCGCGCTCATCATCTGCAGCGGCAAAGACGAGGTCTGCCTTCCTGAACAGGTCTGCGCGGTTTATGATAATATTGCTTGCGAAGATAAGGCTATCATCCATTTTGACAGCGCACATATAGAAGGGGTCATCGACGATCCGGAAGGCTATATGAACGGTGTTGAAAACTTTCTAAAAAATGCCGGAATGTGATCGGAAATGAAACTGAACCTGTACAAAGAAAACGATATTCAGAATGAGCATGTGGACGTTTATTATTCCAATATGCGTCCTCTCATAAGACAGCTGGTCGATACGGTCAATTCAGACAGGCCGTCGTTATCAGGACGCCCTGCTGATGAGGATCTTGACGATGGGGAAGAGATCCTGCTTGACCCTAAAGACATCTATTATCTGGACCACATAGACAGAAAACTTTTCGCATATACAAAGAACGGAGTATACAGGCTCATGAATACATTGTCCGCATGCGAAGAGATGCTCTGGAACTACGGATTTGTGCGGGTCTCCAAATCAAATCTCATAAACATCTACAGGATAAAACAACTGAAGCCTGACCTTAACATGAAGGTGTATGCATCCTTTGATAACGGCGAGAGGATATGCATCAACAGAAGCTACAAGAAGAGCTTCAACGAATATCTTTTGAAGATGAGGGGGATAAACTGATGCGCGAAAAGATCTTAAACTTCCTGCTCGAGCTGTGCTGCGTATATACGATAATCTCAGTGGCCGGAGCAATAGTAAACATCATCTGCAAAACGGAAACGAACAACCTTAATGTCATTGTCATGTTCATAACATGCCTCGCGGCGACATTTGTCCTGTTCCTTCATAAACTCTTTGATAACGTCAGTCCCCTGGTCATGATCATCGCCCAGTTCCTTATCGCGTGCGCCGTTGTGGGACTTATTCTCCTGATAATAAGCGTTACGATATCACCCATATCCCCTAAAGGATGGTTCGAGTTCTACAGATCGTTCGTGATACCTTATATCGTCTTCGCGGCATTCTACTATTACCGTGTTTTCGCTGAGACCAAAAAGCAGGATGAGCTGATCCGCCAGATCCAGGAAGCTCAAGGAAAAACTGAATAAAAATATACCGCCTCATCCCTGACGGGACGGGCGGTATGAATTATTACTTGTGTCTTTTATTGTAGTCATCCCTGATCTCGACAAGCATCTCTTCAGAATCAAATGCTGCTCCCATCGCCATGGCTGATTCGGCTTTTCTCGCGCGGGAAACCATCTTGGACATGACCTTGTAGTTAAGGGCCGTTCCGGCGCTGTCGCACTCATAGGTGACCGCATGATTTCTGTCAACGCCGAAGTTTTTCGCGACGCTTACAGCATCCATGTTCGCGCCGAGGAAGATGAACTCCCAGTGATACTTTTCCTTCTGTCTCTCGACCATCTTTTTGACCTTGTCATCAGTATATTTGCAGCTGGAATTCTCCATACCGTCTGTCGTTATGATGAACAAAGTCTTCTCGGGAACATCCTCTTCCCTTGCGTATTTGTGGATGTTGCCGATGTGGTGGATCGCGCCTCCGACAGCATCTAAGAGCGCGGTGGAACCTCTTACGAAATACTCTTTTTCCGTAATGGGCTCAACCTTTGCGAGCGGCACTCTGTCATGCAGGACCTCTGTCTCGTTGTCGAAAAGAACCGTTGATATGATCGCTTCGCCCTCTTCTTTTTTCTGCTTCTCGATCATGGAGTTGTAGCCTCCGATGGTATCGTTCTCGAGGCCTCCCATGGAGCCGCTCCTGTCAAGAATGAATACGATCTCTGTTAATCCCTTTTTCATTTTCTTTTCCTCACTTTCCGCTGCTGTTATTCCGTCAGCAGCTGTTTGATCTTGAGCTCAGTATACGGAGCTTTAAGTGAG
>JAEFBC010000190.1 GCA_016292155.1 Saccharofermentans sp.
AAGTATCACCTTGGCATCACAAAAGCAACGGTTCCTGCCGCGCACTCGAAAACAGGTCGTTTTTCGATTGATTTAATGTGAGTTTATTATCTGACGCCGGTCTGATCAGCGCTTCCTGCCGACCATGACTCTTCTGGCGAGTTTAAGGTAGATCTTCTGCCACCACGGCCTTAAAGCCTTGTCGGCCTCAACGAGCTTCTCCCTGATCGGGATCTCCTGCGGACAGTGCTGCTCGCACTTTCCGCATTTGACGCAGAGCGACGCATCAGCGGGTGTTATGCGCAATGCGACCGTCTGGAAATACTCGAGGCGTCCTGAACTCTTATTCTCAGAATACATGTGGTTATAGCACGAGAAGATCGCCGGAATGTCGACGCCCTTGGGGCACGGCATGCAGTATCTGCAGCCGGTGCAGTTTACCTTCGTGCTCTCGATGATGTATGACTTGATCTTTGATATGAATTCCTTCTCGGCAGGTCCGTAGCCGCCGGCCTGGGCCTCCGATGCGATGCGGCAGTTCTCTTCGACCATGTCTACCGAGTTCATGCCGGATAGTACGCACGTGATCTCAGGCTGGTCCCAGAGCCATCTGAATGCCCATTCTGCAGGCGTCCAGCCATGTGGATCTGAAGCTATCTCACGCTTGGCTTTCTCGGGCAGGAGATCGACTAACTTGCCGCCTCTTAAAGGCTCCATTATGAATACTGACAGGCCCTTCTCGTGAGCTGCCTTGATGCCCTCTCTTCCTGCCTGTGTAAACTCATCGAAATAGTTGTACTGGACAAGGCAGAAATCCCAGTCGTATGCGTTAAGAAGCTGCTTGAATGAATTCGTATTGCCGTGGAAGGAGAAGCCGATGTTCCTGATCTGGCCGCTCTTCTTTTTCTCTGCGATCCACTCTTCAATACCTAATTCTTTAAGCTTCTCCCACTGGTTGATATCGGTCATGTGGTGCATCAGATAATTATCGACATAATCTGTGCGGAGGCGCTTTAACTCCTCGTCGAAATATTTATCGAGCCCTGCGCGGTTCCTGATAAGATACTGCGGGAGTTTGGTTGCAAGGCGGATCTTGTCCCTGATGCCGTTCTTCTCTATTATGCGTCCGACGAGCTCTTCGCTGCCGGGATAAATGTATGCGGTATCGAAATAATTGACACCGCTTTCATAGGCGCGCATGAATTCCTTCTCGGCCTTGTCAAAATCTATCGTATTGCCGTTCCTGGTGAACCTCATGCATCCGTATCCGAGGATGGAATAACCGTTTCTGTACTGCATAAAATATCTCCCTGAAATTCCTTTTAATCAGGTTAGCACATATTATTTTACAGTTATATTTTTACTTGGGCATTTTTGTAAAATACCTATCATTTTTTGCCCTTGACCCAAAATCGGAATATCCCTTGCGTCACATGGTTTTTGCCTTTGCAAAACAATAAAAACAAATTAACATTCGATACACTTTTATTGAATTACAATAAAAAATTGTTGCATTTCGAGTTCGCAGGGTGTATTATAGCCGCAGCTATGAAAGGGGATTTTAGGAAATGAAAAAAGCAAAGACCATAGCAATTGTATTAGGCACAGCCATTCTTTTCACAGGCTGCATACCGCACAAGAACATGGGCAATAAGAACAATAATTTCGACCTGCCCGCGAACCCGGAGATCTTCGATTATGTCCTTAATGACAGCTGCCGAGAGATGTCAGTCACAGTAAACGGCAGGACCTATGTCGATTACGGCTCCCTCTCAGATGAATACAAGGATTACTCAATTAGAGACTGCTTAGGCCACATCGAGCATTACGAGAACAGGCGCGTTTATACGCTTGCCGAAGACCCTTATGACAACTATATCCTTGTAAAGAATATCTACAGTTATTCAGGCGACACAAGGTTCTTCAGAGCCACAGATACGATGAGGCAGGATATCTATACACCGGTATATATCGAACCTTTGGGCTTCGGATGCTGGTGTGATTCAGGACGCCACAGCGAGCAGCCTGCTGCAACCGTCGGACTGATCCTTAACGCAGACAACATTAAGATGCTGAGCTATGAATATCAGATCAACGGCGAATTCGCAGGCGGCGGAGATACAGGCTATGTCAGCGGAACACCTTACAAGAAGGGTGAACTCATAAAGATCGGAATTACAGAGTACGAACTCGGTGACAAGGCAGATAAGAATGCACCATTTAACTTGAGCATTACATTCAAGGTCACGGACGCAAATGACAATGTTTATGAGGTCACAGGTTCTTACGACCGTGAGATGATGCTCGGCGCATACCTTGTCGGTCTCTCGATTGAAGGCGATGCGACAAACGGATTTTTCCTTAAAGAAGACATTTAACCGGAGACAGATATGATGAATAAAAAGATATTGGCACTTATCTTAAGCGGAGCATTCCTTATGTCCGGATGTTCACTTATAAACAGGACTCCCGCGCCGGATCTTCCGGCCGGTGCGCCCTCCTTTACTCAGGAAAGCAGCTCAACGGGCGAAGCTGTGATCAATTACAACGGAAGAGAATACGCCTTCTTCGGCACTTTAAACGGCAGCATGAGCAATGAGTCTTTAGGAGAGTGCTTAGGATACATAGGCGACGATGAGAACGAGAGACTCTACACACTAATGGAAGATCCCTTCGATAACTACCTCGTGGCTAAAAACACATCAGGCGTCATGGACCAGCCGGGCTTCTACAGAGCCACAGATACAAAGAATAAGGATATCCTTACACCTTCCTACATTGAGTCTTTAGGCTACGAATCCTGGGGTTCTTCAGGCCTTCACTACGAGGAAAGAACAGCTGTGATCGGTATTGTCTGCGAGGCTGATAACGTTGTTGAGATCAAATATTCCGCCGACATCAACGGCGAGCATTCTAACATCGGCGGAGTCCGCTATGGCAACATGGGCGTTCTTAAACATGGCGATCTCTTAACGATCGAGATTCTCGAAAGAAGCGTTGTAAAGTTCACAGAGCCCGATAAGCCCTTCAGCGTCAGGATTACATTTACGGTCATCGACAAGAGCGGCAACGAGTCCAAGGTCAACGGTGAATTCACTCACGACATGATGCTCGGCGGATATTTCCGTCAGCTTGAAGTCCATTACAGCGAATGCGAGGGATATTTTCTGGTCGTGAACTGATTACAAGGCATCGAAAAAAGCATAGAAGGAGGCAGCCAAATGGACAGAGATCAAAGCATTGAACTCGCACGTGTTCTTAACCGGGAATACCAGTCAGCAGATGAACTCAATTCCAGGATCACTGACTGCGAAGAAAAGCTCGCAAAGCCCTTCAACGCCTCCATCGAAGATAGAAATATCTTCTATTATTTCAAGCCGTTTTTAAAAGCCTCTGTCATCACGACACTGATCCTGTTGCTGCCGACTTATATCTGGGCCTCTATCAGTGAGTTCCTGGCGCAGGAACACGGCGATCACACTCATTTTGCTTTCAGGGTTACCTTCCTGTTTCCTGCCGGCGTATTTTTATTGATTTGCCTCCTCGGTTTTTTAGCTGCAAAAAGGAAACTGAAACTTTTCGTGCAGTCCGAAGAACAGAGGATCAATGCGGATCTGAGGCATCGGGAAAATATGAGATCGGAACTGTCTAAGCTTCAGCACCAACTTGATGATCAGATGACCAGCCTCGGCAAATATAACGGTCTTGTTCCTGCAGGTTACAGGACGCAGAGACATATGAAAAAGATTGAAAATCTGCTCCTTACAAGCAAAGCAGATTCATTCGAAGAAGCTATATTACTTATGGATAATCAGGAAGGAATTTAATTATGCAGACATCAGTAAGAATTGGAGCAACAGGTCTTTTAGCACTTATATTTATGGTCCTCATCGGGCTTACGGTTTTCGCATTCATCAAGAAGAAAATCGTGATAGGCATAGTCCTCTCAGTTATCTGCGTCATAGGAATAATAGCTCTGGGGTGGCTCTGGTTTAATTCGCCGATGTAAAACCCGTCATAAAAAAGTGTGCTCCGACCTTACGCCGGAGCACATTTTTTATCAGTCTTTTGCAAGATATACGAAGGTCAGTTCGTCATCGATCTTCTGTTCTTTAAACTTTCTATAGCCCAGGGACTCGTAAAGCCTTATATTTTCAACGCTTTTCGTGCTGGTAAAAAGCTCAAGCCTGCACTCGAAGTAAAACTTTTCGATAGCTTTTAAGAGCATTGTACCGTTGCCCTGATTCCTGTAATCGGGATGCACCATGAGCTTGCCGATATATGCAGTGCGGCGCTTCTCATAGGCTCTTACGGAACCGATGATCTTATCGCCGTCAGTCATCTTCAGGATAATGCCTTTATTGAACTCTTCGGTTAACTCCTCGAGGGTCTCTCTAAGCGGAGGAATGTCCTTATTGTTAAACAACGCTGCCTCGCTCTGATAAGCAAGATACTGGAGATCAAGGATCTCCTGAAGGTCTTTTTCTTCAGCCTTGGTAATATTCATAGTGGCTATTTACCAGCTTGTGACTGATATTTATAAATCTCCGAAATGAATATATCATATCGGCTCTTTAATGGCACTAGCCTTATGCCTCTACCTGATATAATTCAGGCTGCTTTTATCTTGATTATCTGTTCTCCTCGTATTATTAATTTGTAGTTTTTATAGACCCTCATCAAGGTCTTATAATTTCTAAC
>JAEFBC010000191.1 GCA_016292155.1 Saccharofermentans sp.
ATAAGAAAGAATTGCTGCAAGAGGGATAGCAAGGAGGACACCCGGTACGCCCCAGATCTTTCCGCCTACAACGAGGAAAACGAGAACGAGGAATGCCGGTACTTTGAGCGCTGAACCGAAGAGCCTGGGCTTGATGACATAACCGTCGATAAGCTGCAGGGCAAGTGTAAAGATAAGGAACGGTATAACGAATTCCGGCTGGGCAAGCAATAAGATGATCGCACAGATGAATGCGCCTACAAAAGGTCCGAATGTCGGTGCGAGATTCGTAAGGGCAACAACCACGGAGCAGAAGATCGCATAAGGCATATGCATTCCCATCATGAACAGTCCGTTTACGATACCTACTAAGAGCGCATCAACGATCTCACATACGATGAATCTGGAGAAGATCGAATTAAATCTGTTCCATACATTTTTGCAGTTATCGTAATGCTTTGTAGGAATAACCAGAACGAAGAATTCGGATAAGAGCTCAACGAGCTTCTTCTTCCCGATGAGGAAATAGAATGCAAGAATGATTCCGATAAGGAAGTTAAATGCCGATGAAGTAAGGCTTGCGGAGAACTGGATGACTCCTGAGGCAGTGATGTCTTTGCCGAGTACAAACTGCCTTATAACAGCTGTAAGGCTGGACTGGTCCCTTATAAAGTCCACGATCGCATTCTTAACATCCTGATCGAGCTCAGACGAGAGAACAAGGCTCCTTAAGCTGTTCATATAACCCGAGAGTCCCAGCGCAAAATTCGTGATGTTCTCAACGAGCATAGGCGATATGACGACCATGAGAGCAACGACAAGAGCAAGCACTGAGATAAGCGAGATATTCGCGGATAAGATCCACGCAGCATTCTCATTTTTCTTGATGACCTTCTTAAGGCGCTTGTAGATAAAAACCGCAAGAGGATTTACCGTGTATGCGATGACCGCACCGATTATTACCGTCGAAGTGATAGCAAGAAAAGAATTGAAAAATCCTTTAAGACTCCCTATGTGGGAAAGTATCATATAGAAAACGACCACGACACAAAGCGATATCGTAAGTCCGGACCATCTGTTCTTCTCTGTTTTATTGAAACGCTCTTTATAATTTACCATGCGTCTATTATATCAGCCTGCTTATTAGAAATCACTTTAAAACTAATTAAGAAAACATTAAATTATTGTATTAAAAAACTCCCGCAGATTGGTGCGGGAGTGGGTTAACTGTTACAAATATTATTCAACTGTAATTCCAAGTTCCGATTGATCTCTTGATTCATCTTTTGAGAATAACTCAATGTTAAGTAAAAACTTACTTGGAGGAAACTACTGAATCAAGCAAGACCAACCGTCTGCTTGTTTGTGTTTCACTTCCCATTGGTCTCACCTCCCTAGAACCATTTCGTTCCATTTCTTTGATGGCTTCACTATAGCACAGTTATGGTCAGAAAATGTTACAAAAAAGTTAACGTTTCCTGACATTTGGTCAATTGCCGGAAAGGATGTCTGAGACCGTTTTTTCGCTGTGGGAACTGCTCGAAAAAGGGCCCTCATCAGACTGTTCTTGACCCATTCTTCAGGCGGAATTCCAGGCGGTGCCTGAAGTTTTGCCTGGAGTTTGGGCGTTTTTCGGGTGTTTTACAGGCGGAATTCCAGGCGGCGCCTGAAGTTTTGCCTGGAGTTTGGGGTATTTTCGGGTGTTTTACAGGCGGAATTCCAGGCGGCGCCTGAAGTTTTGCCTGAAGTTTGGGGCATTTCCGGGTGTTTTACGGGCGGAATTCCAGGCGGCGCCTGAAGTTTTGCCTGGAGTTTGGGGTATTTTCGGGCGTTTTACTGGCGGAATTCTCGGCGGCGCCTGAAGTTTTGCCTGGAGTTTGAGTATGAACGGCGGAATGAACGGCGCCGCCGCATGTTTTACCGTTCATTAGGGCAGCACAAACAAATCACAGCTATTTGCCAGGCCCAAAACAGCGGAAATAGCCGACATTTTGTTACAAAATAGTAGAAATACCCTAAATCAAGTCAGACCAGGCTTCAATTCGGAGCCGGAATACCAAAATCCTTGTCGCCGTCGCGGGACAGGAATGTCATGGGCGGCAGTTCAACCGCAGCGCCGTCTTGGGACGATACAGCCTTCATGTAGAAGGTCATCTCGGGATGCGGGCAGGAATCGACGGGATTCATCTTGCCGTCGTAAAGCTCAGCTACAACGACCGGTGCGACATAGCCTTCAGGCATGAGCACGTTAAGAGTGTCGCCCTTATAGAGCTTATTCTTCTGGGTAACTTTGATAAGCCCGGAATCAGCATCCGAAGACTCAGTAACGCCAACAACGAATGCAGGCTTGTTATAGGACTTGTCAGGGTCGATCTTGGCATCGTCTGCCGGGCTATCGAAAAAGAACCCCGTGTCATAATCCCTGTGGACGACCTTGTCGAGGATCACTTTCCAACGCGGGTCGACCTTATAGTTATCAGGATCCTTGCAGCAGAGATCCACAGCTTCCCTGTAGACCTTTGTAACGGCTGCGGCATAGTATGCGCCCTTGATCCTTCCTTCGATCTTGAATGAGTTGATGCCGGCATCCAGAAGTTCCGGGATGTGGTCGATCATGCAGATATCGCGGCTGCCGAAGATATAAGTGCCACGGCGGTCTTCCTCAACGGGAAGCGGGATGTCGGGGCGCTTTTCCTCAACGACATAATAGCCCCATCTGCAGGGCTGTGCGCACGCACCGCCATTTGAGCGGCGGCCTGTGAAGTAGTTGGACAGGAGGCATCTGCCGGAATAGGAGACGCACATGGCGCCGTGGACGAAGCACTCGAGCTCAACATCTGAAGGGATAGCCGCACGGATCTTCTTTATCTGCTCCAGAGAGACTTCACGTGCGAGGACTATTCTTTTCGCGCCCTGCTTAGCCCAGAAATTGCATGCAGCACTGTTTGTGACACTTGCCTGGGTCGAGATATGTATCTCAAGATCAGGGCACAGTGTGCGCGCCATGGTAAATACGCCGGGATCGGAAATGAGAACTGCGTCAGCACCGCTTTCGAGGCCGACAAATCTTACAGCGTGCTCAAGGCCGTTTAAGTCCTCTTCAGTGGGCATTACATTCAATGTTACATAGCACTTGACGCCGTGGTCGTGGGCATAGGCGATGCCTGCCTTCATCTCGTCTTCGTTGAAGTTATCCGAGAAAGCACGGAGGCCGTAGCTCTGGCCTGAAAGGTAGACCGCATCGGCACCGTAAGCCACAGCGGCACGGAGCTTGTCCGGATTGCCGGCAGGACTTAAGATCTCAAAACGCGAACGGTCGTAACCCATACTATATCCTCTGAATATGACAGCTGATCAGTTATCAACTATTACAAGGCCGGAGCTCTGTGTAGGCTCTGTAGTCTCAGTTGTTTCCTCAGGCTCGTCGACCTTTGTCCAGTTATCCTTGTACTTGTCGACGTTCTTCTGGTGTGCCTTGTATGTCGTTGCAAATGCAGTGCCGCCGTCGATACCTGTAGCGCAGAAATACAGATAGTTACAGTTCGGCTCAGGATAGAGAGCAGCAGCGATGGCATCGCTTCCCGGCATGCAGATAGGTCCCGGGGGAAGTCCCGGATGCGTATAGCTGTTATAAGGGCTGTCTATTGCAAGCTCGTCATCATTATGAAGGATCGAAGCCTTGCCGCCGCGCATCTCAACAAGATAGTTGATCGTGGCAGAAGAACCCAGGAACCTCATGGATTCATCCTTATGCTTAAGTCTGTTGTGGAAAACAGCAGATACGAGCATCATGTCGTGGACCTTACCTGTCTCCATCTGTATTACGGATGCAAGGGTGATTACCTCGTCCATGGACATGCCGAGCTTCTTGGCTCTTGTGTAATACTCATCGTAGAGCCTGTTCTGCATGTTGTTAAGGAATCTTCTGATGATGGATTCCGGACTTGCATTGATATCGAAATAATAAGTATCGGGATAGAGATAGCCGGAGAGGATGAAGTCTCTTCCTTCCTTGATCTCGATCTGTGATACGAATTCGTAGTCTACGAAAAGGTTCGGTGAATTCATGCACTTGTCGAATTCGGCGTCATCGAAATTGAGGCCCGCTTCGTGCAGGATCTTCTTGATCTCGTAATATGTCGAGCCTTCGGGAATCGTTACCTTAACGGCATCAGGTGCCAGTGTAAGGAAATACATGAGCTCATCATAGGTAAAGCCCTTGAGGAGATAGTGCGTACCTGCAACGTAAGCACCGTCAAAACCATTGAGCTTGCTTATGATGGAGAACAGTGTCTTATTCGTGATAAGACCTTTCTCGTACAGTTTGTCTGCGATATCGGATGTGGAATCACCACTCTTGATAACGATAGTAACGGCGCCCTCGGTATCGGCTTTTATGTCATATTTTCCCTCTTTGATATCATCCTTTAAACTGTTGAATCTCTTATCCTGAGAGATGACATAGTTATAGCCGACGTAAACGCCGGCTACTGCAAATCCGAATAAAAGTACTAAAACGATCAATACTCTGAGAGCGACTCTGACTTTGTTAGATAACATAAGTTAAAGACTACCCCCGTTTTAATTCTAAGTTTTATGCGTCCTTCTTCTGCTTAGCGAGAGTCTTGGCACGCAAGTCATTATTCAGTATCTTCTTGCGAAGTCTGATGCTCTGGGGAGTTACCTCACAAAGTTCATCATCTTCGACAAATTCCAGGCACTGCTCAAGGGAGAAAGACAAAGGCGGCGTAAGACGCATTGCGTCGTCGGCGCCTGCAGAACGCATGTTGGTTACATGCTTCTTTTTGCAGACATTAACGGTAATATCATCAGGCTTAGGATTAATACCTACGATCATGCCTTCATATACCGGTGTGCCTGCTCCGATGAAGAGTGCACCTCTATCCTGGGCATTGTACAATCCGTAGGTTACAGC
>JAEFBC010000192.1 GCA_016292155.1 Saccharofermentans sp.
GATGAGCGTCATTTTGTCATTGTCTATTCAGTACCTAAGGACAATACTTCCAAAGCAAATAAGATTGCAGCAGTCCAGGGTAATGAAACGGACGATATCATTACGACAGCTATGTACTGGAAATTCTTAGGAACAGTCAAGTTCGGAACCCTCAAAGGTGATGACCCGGGAAAGGCTCTTTGCAGTGCATTCAGCTTTGCGGTAAAGGATGCTAATGTTAAGCTCAATCCTACATTGGGCAACAAGATCCTGACATTGTTTGACAACATTCCGCTTATGATCAGCCTGCTAGCTTTCTTAGTGATCTATATCGTTTTGATCACAAGATACGTTAAGGAGAGAAAGGCCGGATTTGAGACGCTTCGCAACGATCCGAGATTGCAATAAATCATACAGTGTATGGAGCTCATTAAGACATTATTCGATACCGTTAAGGTCTATAAACTAAAGTCGCGCACCGATAACCGGGGCCTGATGACATATGTTTACGAAGACGGGATCGAAGGGTTCGAAGCAAAGGAAACGCGCATTTACGACATGCCCGTGAAAGGTACTTTCTTCGGCATTCATTACCGCGAAGAGAACGCTCCGATGCAAAAGTTTGTAACGGTCGTCAAGGGCAGTGGTATGGATTATGTCATCGACCTTCGAAAAGATTCTCCGACTTATCTTAAGTGGGAGTCAATCGAATTAAGCGCAGACAATGCGCTTGCAGTTCTTATTCCTGAGGGTATCGGACATGCGTTCTTATCACTCGAAGATAACACGATTCAGGCTTTTACGATCGATAAGACCGGCAAAGACGGCCACTCGAAGCAGCTGAATTATAAGGAAGAAAAGATAGGTTTAAAGCTCCCCGTCGATGTTACGGAGATATCAGACTACGATGCGGGAGCGCCTTTTCTATGACCGGTAAGATCCCTCCGGAAAAAGCAGGATTTTTACTTGAAATGCCGACGGAAAGAACGCCGGAGGATCTTGATCTGAAACGTCAGTGGAATATGTATTTCCTGATTTTCGGAGGCGTGACGGTCCTTGCTGTCTTCATGCTAATAAACAACATTATGGATGGAAACTGCCCGTTATGGCATGCACTGCTAAGCCTTGGCGGCACGATCTTCCTTGACATGCTGGTGTTCGGCAAATACTACAGAGCAAGGATACTTGCACCCGCAAGGTTTAAGGCTGCCCTTAAGAAATATGGCATGAACGAACTGACGGCCCAGATAAACGATCCAACCACGCAGGGATTTTTCATTCTGTCGAAAGTATACGAGAACATCCTTGTGATCACTCCGGATTATCTCATTGCCGCAAATGAATTTATCTATAATCTTAAAGACGTGCGTGCCATATCGATCTCGAAATTATATGTCGAAGAAAGCAAGATCAGGAAACAGAAAAGCGAGCACGTCCGCATGCTGCTCCGCTGTGGTTACACAATGAGGATAAAAATGACAGACGGTTCATGGAGAAAAGAACTTGTCGCTCTTAAATCCAATGATCTGAAGCTGTTCGTCAAAGCTCTTAACCAAAGGACCGTGGAAGCGGATATAAGATGCCGCGATCTTGAAGAATGATCTTCGCCGGCAGGGCCGGAATAATCTCAGACTTTGCGGATGATTATCTCTGCGGTAAAGCCGCCGCCTTCACGGTTCCTGACTTCAAGGCCGCCGCCCATCTTCTCCATGAAGCGTGATGCAAGATAAAGGCCTAAGCCACTGCCGTCCTTGGCGGATCCTGCTGCGGCAGAACCTCTGTAGAACTTGGATGTGATAAGCGATAATTCGTCTTCCGGAACGCCCGGACCTCTGTCGGAGAGGATAACCCTGATGTTGTCCTTTTCGAGCTTGTAGTCGACCTCAAGAGGCGTGCCTGCATACTTGAATGAATTGCCCGCGATGTTGTCGATGACCTGCTCAAGTCTTAATTTGTCGGCCATGATAAGGCATTCGGGGATCTTGTTTACCTGCTCGACCGTGCCGTAAAAACGGAGGTCCTTGAGCATGCCGTCAATTATGAGCGAGCTTTCTTCCCTTGGCGTTACTTTGAGTTCGTCGAGATCATCCAAAGTCGCGCGGAACATGTTGTCGACGAGGTGCTCGACGGAAGCCGCTTTGGACTTGATAACAGCTACTTTCTCCTTAACATCAGGATCGTCGTATTTGATCTCCATAACTTCGCATGTTGCCTTGATCGTTGCGACAGGCGTCTTGATGTCGTGGGAGAGCTCTGCGACGAGTTCCTGTTTGCTCCTGTTGGCTGCTGCCTCGCGCTCATTGGACAGCTTCAATTCTTCGCGCATGCGGTCGAAGGATTCGGTGAAAGCGCCGAAATAATTGTGCTTATTCATCTTGAGCGGCACATCGAGATTGCCCTTCGATACGCTCGCTGCAAAATCGGCCAGCTTGTTGAAAGGCCTGATATAGAAGTACCAGATGACGATGAGGAGGATAATGCCGGCTATGTAGATGACCGCAAGCATCGTGATGAGCTGGCTCTGCGAAGTCCTGAGCAGAGCTTCGTGCTCTTCTGCTCTGGCACTAAATGCGATCTTGCCCTTGATCACGCCGTCTTCCATGTAATCGAAAACAGACATGTCTTCCTTAATGTAGTAGCCGTTTACTGATTCATAATTATCATCTGAAAGAAGGACTATATCGCATGAGTATTCCTTCTCGAGTGCATCAGTGTCAGCGCCTGAAGAGAGCTTGCCGGAGATCTCATCGCACTTTGTGTTGAGGTCTAACATGTCGATCTTGTAGGCGGTCTTCTTGCCGATGCTGTTCCACAGATACAGACCGCATCCGAGGATAAGCACGGTGTAGATGATGGCGATTATCCGGATCTTCATCAGTTAGTCTCCAGAATGTATCCCGTGCCCCAGATGGTCTTGATGAACCTGGGCTCGTTGGGGTCTTCCTCGATCTTTTCTCTAAGGCGCCTGATATGAACATTCAGTGTGCTGTCCGAGTAGAATGAGTCTCCCCAGACTTCATCGAAAAGTTTTTCCTTCGTGACTATCGTGTTCCTGTGCTCGTAAAGGCAGGATAAAAGCGCGAATTCCTTGGATTTCAGATTCACAACGCGGCCTTCGACCGTGCAGCTCATGGTGGCCGGATCGACCGTGAATCTGTCTTCCGGAGCTTTCCTTGTGCTGCTTAACTGCTTTACGGCCTCAAGCCTTTTGAGCTGGACCTTAACCTTGGCCAGGAGAACACTTAATGTATAAGGCTTCTTTATATAATCATCACCACCGATATTAAGCGCCACGAGGACGTCATCGTCACTCTGGCGGGCGGAGATAAAGAGAATGGGCGTGTCGTACTTTTCACGAAGTGTCTTGCAGAGGGCAAAGCCGCTCTCGTTGCCTAAATTGATATCAAGAAGGAAGATGTCTGCCGTGTTGTTTTCGAGAAATGACAGGCATTCGTCGGAGGTCGATACGATCGCGCATGTCACTCCGAACATCTCAAAATATTCCTGCGTCATGCGGGAAAGATCTTGTTCGTCGTCGATTATTAAACAGTTATAATTCATATTTCGAAGTATAGCACAAGATGAGGGCAGGGAACGGGGGAGCCATCTCATGTAAGAAACAGTTAAGAATTGAGCAAGGCTTGCGTAAAGTATTCCTTCTGCAGGAGTCGTACAATCGGCAGTGTAAGAATTCTGACAAAAACAATTTGGAAAGGGAAAAACAAAATGACAACAACAGTACTTAAAGCTACAGACCTCTGCAAGACATTCTCCAATGAGAGCGTTCAGCAGCACGTTTTAAAGAATCTTAACCTTGAGATCAGAAAAGGCGACTTCACGGTGATCATGGGAGACTCCGGCGCAGGCAAGAGCACACTCCTTTATTCGCTCTCCGGAATGGACCGTCCGAGCCTCGGCGCAGTCCTCTTTGGAAACGAGGACATCTCAAACTACAGCAACGACAAGCTCGCTCTCTTCAGAAGAAAGCACTGCGGATTCGTTTTCCAGCAGAACTACCTTAACGATACCATGAGCGTTCTGGACAACATCATCGTTTCAGGACTTCTTAAGAGCCGTGACAGAAAGGCGATCGCTTCCCGCGCTAAGGAACTCTTAAAGCAGGTCGGACTTGACGAGAATTGCTATAACAAGTTCCCGAACCAGTTATCAGGCGGCGAGAAGCAGAGAGTCGCACTCGTAAGGTCGGTTATCAACGAGCCGGAGATCCTTTTTGCAGATGAGCCTACCGGCGCTCTTAATTCACAGAACACGGCGGCAGTACTGGATATCCTTACCGAAATGAACAGAAAAGGACAGAGCATCGTAATGGTTACACACACAGTAGCAGCGGCCGAGAGGGGCAACCGCATCCTCTACTTAAGAGACGGTGTCATCTGCGACGAGATCACGCTCTCACCTTACGAAGGCCAGAACCAGGAACGCCATAAGCAGCTCCGCGCATTCCTCGCAGATATGGGGTGGTAAACATGAATTCATTATTCTTCATTGCAAAAAACAATATAAAAAAGCATAAAGGCGAGGTAGCGATCCTTTTCACGCTGATCTTCATCTCGGCACTGCTCCTTTTCGTATGCCTCTCACTCATGATGTCCGCAACAAACACGATCAATGAGTGTGACGGGAAATATCATGTGGCTGACCTTATGGCCTTTGGTCCCGGCATCACACTTGAGGAAATGGAAGATGATGTAAAAGATATTGAAGAAATCGAAAGAGCCGAGTTCCTGCCCATGCTTGCCACGTCTTCAGATTATTACTACAGAGACATGGCTGAAGCTGATTCCATGTCGTATCAGTTCTATTTTTTTGACACATCACATCCGACATATCTCAATGCTTTCCCTGAAGAGTTTAAGGACTTAAAGGATGACGAGCTCGTTCTGCCCTATTACATGTCTTACACGGTCAATGAAGGAGACAGCTTTAATGTAAAGGTAGCGGATAAGACTTATGCTTTTAAAGTCAGGGGATTTGTCGAGAATCTTTATTTCGCGACATCAATGAATATAACCGGTTATTATGCTCTCGTAAACCACAATGTTTTCGATGAGCTGGCAGCAAAGCTTGATCCTACGAACACCTTCGCAGTTGCGTTGTTCAAGACCAAAGAAGGCACGGATCTGCACGAATTTGATCTGAAGGTTCAGAAGGCTTTCCCGGGTGAAGTCCTGATCGATACCGTTGACCGCGACACGATGAACGTTGCAACAACAGGCATGACTAACATTGCTGCTTCGATCGTACTTGTCTTCACGATAATGCTTGTCGTAATGGCAGTCATCATCATGCACTTCTCGATCAAGAATTTCATCGAGCTCAATGTACAGAATATCGGATTGCTTCAGGCCACCGGCTACACGGCAAAGGAACTTCGTTTTGCATGCGTCATGGAACAGATGATCATTGGTCTGATCGCGACCTTTATGGCAGTTGCTGCAGGCATTTTCTTAAGCAGACCGTTAAGCAGCCTTTCAGGCATGTTGATGGGTCTTTCCGGTTTCTCCGGAATCTGCATTCCCGCGCTCATTTCGACTCTTATCGGGATCCCTGTCATGGTCTTTATCGGCTCAATGATCGCTACGACATCTTATAAGAAACTCACTGTTCTGGAAGCTTTGAGAAGCGGCATTACATCGCACAACTTTAAGAAGAATCACTTTCCTCTTGAAACAAGCCGTCTTCCTCTGAATCTCGCAATGGCCGGAAAGAATATCTTCGGATCACACAAGAAGAGCATATTCATTACCATCATCGTTGCATGCCTTGCATTCTCAACATGCCTCGGATTCACACTTTTCCAGAACTGGGCCCTCGATCAGTCAGCACTCTTAAAGCTCGTCGGTTTTGAAGCTTCAGACATTCAGGCATATGCGCCGGGCAACATAAAGTTCATGGAAGATATGCGTAACCACCCTGAAGTCGAAAAGGTAAACGGCTGGACAACTTTAGCATCAATGGAAGTTACTTATCTCAATAATTCAACTTCACTCGGAATCGATGTTTACAGTGATGTTAACATCCTCGAAAACGAATACATCATCGAAGGACATCTGCCCCAAAATGAAAAAGAGATCGTGCTTACGGTAGTCGAAGCTGACATCCTCGGTGTATCACTGGGAGATAAGGTCAATGTTAAGTCCATGGTAGATGACGGCACGGTAGCCTATACAGTCAGCGGCATCGACCAGAAGATCAACAACATGGGTAAAAAAGCGGTCATGACCGAAGAAGGTGCAAAGCGCCTGAATCCTGACTATGAATTCCAGGATGTGATGATCTTCCTTAAGGATTCATCCAAGTGCAGGGAACTGAAAAAGCAGTGGGAAAAGGAATATCCTGACTTCCAGTTCACGCTCGTTGATGACCTCATCGGATCAACGATCGAGATGATGAAGTCAGCAATGGAAGCAATCTGCGTTATCTTCATCATTGCAACATGCTTCGTTGTGATCCTTACACAGCTCCTTCTCACCAGAGCGCAGGTCATCCGCGAGAGAACAGACCTCGGTGTATCGAAGGCCCTCGGCTACACATCAGGCGAACTCATGAGAAGAACGCTTATGACTAATATGCCGACCATCGTACTCGGCATCGTTCTGGGAATCATAATGCACTACCTGTTCAGTAATCAGATGATCCTTCTGGGCCTTGCATCATTCGGCATCAGACAGAACAGCTTTTCCACATCTCCTGTCTGGATGCTGGTAACTGCAGCGATCATC
>JAEFBC010000193.1 GCA_016292155.1 Saccharofermentans sp.
TATGTCAACAGGCTTCGGCATGCCTGCAGAGGTATTGTCGTAAAAGACGGCAAAGTGCTCTTAAGCTACGAGAGCAAGAACAACAAGTACATGATTCCCGGCGGCGGTGTTGAAGAGGACGAGAATTACGCTCAATGCTGCGAGCGAGAGCTCCTGGAAGAGACCGGATTTAAGGTCAGGGCAACAGAAGAATATCTGGAGATCGAAGAGCTTTTCTTGGACTGGAGACACATTAATCATTATTTCGTTTGCGAATACGTTGAAGATACCGGCAAACAGAACCTCACCGAAGGTGAGAAGGAAGCAGGCTATGAAGCTGTGTGGGTGCCGCTTGATGAAGCTGTTGATATGTTTAGTAAGTATGAGGATTTCCATCAGACCGCAATCGAAGATTACGGCCTCTACAAGCGAGAATATATAGCGCTTAAAGAATATGCTGAATGATAACAAGATATTTGACGGAACACAGACTGTAATAGGACACGGCGCGCAGGCTGATGTCTACAGTTATCGCGGCTATGCATACAAAGTATACAGGCCAACTTATAATCCTGAATGGATAAAGTTTGAGAAAGCACAGCAATCTGCCGTAAATGAGACCGGGCTTTGTGATATCAGATATTACGATACCGATGATCTTTACATTGTTAAGATGGATCTCATTGAAGGCGAGACCCTTGAGAAAAAGATCTTAGCAGGCTATGAAGGCGGCTTCGATATTCTTGCCGGCATGTTTCGCAAGGTTCACAATGCTAAACTTGACGGTGTAAAGATGCCGAGACTCTTTGAGACTGCGGGCTTTGGTGTAAGTGAAGAAAACAGGCAAAAGATACTTCCTGTAATCGGGAGATTATCTGAGAAGATGGACAGTTGCATCTGCCATCTTGATCTGCATTTTTTGAATATCATGATGCCTTTTGACGGATCAGATCCTGTGATCATCGACTGGATAAATGCGAGGATAGCTCCTGCGGTTTTCGATTATGCGCGCACATATGTCATCTTAAGAGAATGTGCACCTGAAATCCTTGGTATTTATATGGATGCGGTTGCATCAGATATGAGATCTCATGGCATTACTGATGAAGACTTTGACGATGCCGTAATGGTCTGCCAGGTTATCCGCGACAGGGAAAAGAAAGACTGAACGTAAATGCATTTTGTTGACGCAAAAGGAATACTGAATACCAAGAACGGATTCAGCGGTATGAATATATACCGCGGGTGTACTCACGGCTGCATTTATTGTGACGGCAGAAGCCTTTGCTATCAGTTCACTCACAAGTTTGAAGATGTTGAAGTAAAGCGAAATGCACCGGAACTCCTGGAACAGGCTTTGAAGTCAAAGCGCACCAGATGCATGATAGGCACGGGCTATATGTCTGATTCATATAACCATTATGAGCCGGAATTACGCCTTACGAGAAAGTGCCTGGAGATAATTCACAAATATGGATTTGGTGTTGCCATTCAGACCAAGTCAGACAGGATACTTGATGACATCGATCTTCTTGATGCGATAAATAAAGATGCAAAGTGCGTTGTGCAGACGACTCTGACTACATACGATGATAAGCTCTGCAGCATCATAGAGCCTAATGTCTGCAATACCAAAAGGCGTATCGAAGTCCTTGAAGAGATGCATAAGCGCGGGATCCCTACCATAGTCTGGCTTTCGCCGGTCCTGCCGTTCATCAATGACACTGAAGAGAATATCACTGCCATAGTCAATGAATGTGCACGTGTAGGAGTAAAAGGCATAATATGTCCCGACATGGGCGTTACCTTAAGAGACGGCGACAGGGAATATTTCTATGCTGCTCTTGATAAGCATTTCCCGGGCCTTAAGGACAGATATATCCATACTTACGGCAATTCATATAACCTTTCCTCACCGGACTCCAAAAAGCTCATGAAGATATTCAGGAATATATGTATAAAGAACGGCATTATCTTTGATATGGATGAGTGTTTTAAGTTCATGAATGATCTTCCCGATAAGCAGATTAGTATTTTTGATCTGTAAACTGCCGTTAATCTCTGTATTTTGACGGAAAATATCAAATCAGCCCGCGGCAATCCTTATGTTATAATTTGCAAAATCGCAGAAAATCTGGCTGTTGTTATCCTTTTTTATGTAGGTGTCTTTTCGAGTTTGTAGGGGGTTAACGCACAATGGTCCTGAGTTTTTACGTAGTTATCTGTGTGCTTTCTTTGGCTTGCTGCGTTCTGTTTTTCTGGAACAAGCGCAGTTACTATCCTGTGCTTTATGCCCTGGTCTACCTCCTGGCATTGATGTCGCAGGTCTGTTACGTGCTGCTGGCATTATCCAAAGATGTCAGGGAGGCAGTGATAATCAATAAAGGGATTTATGTCGGCGGATGTTTCTTCCCGCTGGTTGGAATGTTGATCGTTCTCTCGATCTGCCAGATAAAGGTGCCGAAGTGGGTCAACTTCATTCTGATCCTTATCGCAGCAGGAGTATATGCACTTGCATTTACGGCAGGATATTCACCTGTTTTCTATAAGAACGTTGAGATAGAGGAAAGATACGGAGTTACGGTCCTTATCAAGGAATACGGCCCTTTGCATTCGCTCTTCTATGTCATGATCGGACTTTTCCTTGTTGCCACTTTGGTGGTCCTTGCTTACGGCTGGTTTAAAAAGCCCAATATCTCAAAAAGAGATCTTGCCATCGCGGCATTCATGCAGATCTTCTCGATCTTCTGTTATTTTATCGGCCGTATGGTCATGAAGGAGATCGAGTGGATGGCATTGGCTGACCTTGTAGACGAGATAGGTTTCCTTCTCATCATGAACCACATCGGTCTTTACCAGGTTGACGATCTTGTTATCAGCTCTATCCAGAACGAGGGCAAAGTCGGATATATTGCCATGGATTTTAAAAAGAGGTACTTAAGCGCTACTGATACGGCGAAGCGTTTCATTCCTGAGATCTTCAGAAACCACGCTGATCGTGAGATCGAGAATGATGAACTCCGCGAGATGTTTAACAGGTGGATAGATCAGTACAGCGTTGAAAAGCTCTCGATAGACCATACATACCATCGTGATAAGTCCATTTATCTAATCCATGTCCAGGATCTCTATGACGGCAATCAGAAGCACGGATATCTGCTCGAGATAACCGATGACACTGAGCATCTTGAGCGCATGGAGGATATCGAGCGCTATAACATGAATCTCAACAGGGAACTCATGGAAAAGGCCAAGAAGATTAAAGAACTTGAATCTCAAAAGGAGTCGTAAGTTTTAAGATCTCATCTGATTCTGTAGTAAAATGCGTAAAGAACAATTTTTACGGAGGAACAAGATGAGGATCATATTCATCAGGCATGGCGAGCCGGATTATGAGAAAGATGATCTGACTGAGACAGGCATTAAGCAGGCGGAGCTCGTTGCTGAAAGACTTAAAGATGAAGGTATTGATGAGATCTGGTCTTCCACACAGGGAAGAGCGTTACATACCGCGAAGTTCACGGCAGATTTATTGGGGCTTCCCATAAAGACAACTGATTTTATCCGCGAGATTACATGGGGAACAGTAAACGGTGAGAAGATCTTTGCAGGAGGGCATCCGTGGGATATCGCCGACGAGATGGCAAAACGCGGTATGGATCTTAACGATCCCGAGTGGCGCTCCAATCAGTTCTTTGCAAATAACCTGGTTTTGGAATGCATAGACACGGTTGAGCAGGGCATTGACCAGTGGCTGTCTGAACTTGGCTATAAGAGGAACGGTCTTTACTATGATCATTTAATTGAAGAGCAAGATCACCGAACGATTGCCTTCTTCTGCCACGGCGGTTCTTCAAGCGCTGCGATAGCTCATATCATGAACCTGCCTTTCCCTTATGTCTGCGGAATGCTGCATATAGAATTCACCGGTATCACGATACTGCGTCTGGACAAAACGAAGGGACCCTGTACGCTTCCGTGTTTTGAACTTGCCAATGACGATACTCATGTAAAAGAAGGTTATTATCACCGCTTATCTGACAAGTAATGTTATAATCAAATAAGTTTTAAAACCTTTTAGGAATAAGGAAGGGGAAATATGGACAGTAAACTGCTTAATGTAAGGTGTGACAACTGTGGTGCTGAATACAGGATCAGCTCCAGAGGTGAGATGGTATGCAGGTTCTGCGGATCGAATGTATATCTTTCCGACAAGGATTTTAAGGCATACAAAAATACCCGTGACAACATGCTCATGACAGACCGATTCACCAATGACGAGGCAGCTGATACAGGCGATGTCCTCCGTCTCTGGAACAACGGCTCTAAGGCAAATTTCACTACCATTAAAGGCATCAATATCTCTTTTGACTGCTACTATTCGGTCATTCTTGACGATAAGGAAGTCTATATCGGATCTGACAAGATCGCCGTGATCTTTTCCAATACGTTCAGCCTGACGAATTTTACGATCAATCTCTCACAGATCGAGTATCCGTCTGCGGACATAAAGGATCTGAGCAGATTCCTTCCCAACATTATCTTTAAGTCTGATCTTGAGGACGGAAGAGCTATTATCATTGTCTCCAAGACAGATAATATCTACCCTCTGTTCCTTTTCGAAAATCTGAAGGCTACGACAGTGGCGTGGATAATCTCAAGACTTGAGAATCTGGGCTGCCTTCTCGAATTCAACAACATGGATTTCAGAGCACTCAGGGTTGAAGACCTCTACATCAATCCGAAAACGCATGAGCTCTTTATCCTTGACGGCTGGGACGGCGCCGAGAAGACTTCGAGAAGAAATTATCTTAAGGATATGAGGCTTATTGCCAAAGACATCATGGATACTTCAACGGCACCTGAACTCTGCATGGAGTTCCTTGACGGCGAGCCAAAAGAGACGGCTTATGATGATTTCAGCGCATGGGATGAAGTCATTATGAAGGGATTTAACGGACACAATTTCCATCAATTCAATAAATGATAAAGGAGTAACACTATGGGACGCGGAAGTTACACAGCAACAGACTGGGAAAAACTTAAGACTTCAAGAAGCATCACATCCGATGCTAAGGCTGATAACCTTTTTAAGAACAGAAAGATGCTCGATAAGTTCAATCCGAAGTTTATCGGCAACCGTGAATCCAGAGACAACGATGAACATCCGAACTCCACACCTATCGCTATCGGTGTTGACGTTACAGGATCCATGGGTTATCTCTCCGAAGAGATCGTTAAGAATTCACTCAACGAACTTATGAAGAAGCTTTATGCATCCAACGTTATTCCGGATCCCCAGCTCATGTTTGCGGCTGTAGGCGACGTCGACGATCAGGCTCCTTTGCAGATAACCCAGTTCGAATCCGATATCCGTATTGCTGAGCAGCTCTTAGAGCTCTGGCTCGAAGGCAGGGGCGGAGACATTGCTGAGGACTATTCACTGTTCTGGTATTTCCTCGCAAAGCATACTGATACAGACAGCATGAAGAAGCGCAATAAGAAGGGATTTGCTTTTACGATCGGTGATGCGCCGAATCACGAGATGCTCAAGGCAAGTGATATCAAGAAGATCTTCGGCGATGATGTCCAGAGCGACATGACAGCAGAATCCGTTGCTGATGAAGCATTAAGGACATATGAGCTGTTCCATATCAATATCGCTTCCCACATGAACAGAACCATTATCAACGGCAGAACGATCAATATCGCTAAGACCGATGTGGCATTGCTCCCTGAACTTATAATCAGTGTTATCTGCAAGGTCAAAGGATTGAACAGAAGAGATATCTTAGGAGATCTCGATCCGAAGGTTGAGAAGAATCTTGATACCATGATGAGCGGACTTATCTTCTGATATTAATCAGATGTACTACGCTGTAATCGGGAACAATTACGGAGACGAAGGAAAAGGCCTGGCAGTCGATCATCTGACGCTGTCAGGTCATAATCTTGTTGTAAGACATAACGGTGGCGCACAGGCCGCACATACAGTTGACAGGGAAGATAAGAGATTTGTTTTCCACGAGCTCTCATCAGGTTCATTTAACGGTGCCGATACATATTGGGCATCCACCTTTCTGCCGGACCTTTATAAGCTTGAAGAAGAGATAAATGAATTCGCAAAAGTATCTTCAGATAAGGTCAGGATATATGCATCTCCTGACTGTGCAGTAACGCTTCTTTACGATGTCTATTTAAACCAGAAAAGGGAAGAATCAAGAGGCGCAGACAAGCACGGTTCATGCGGCATGGGAATATGGGAAGCGACTAAGAGATCAGCTGGTGATTATAAGCTTACACTAGGCGATATCGCATCGCTTTCTATAGATGATCTTGCTAAGAAGATAAAGCTTATCGAAGCTGAATATGTCGCACTTAAGACAGCCAAGTTCGGTATAGGTGAGAGCCTTGATCTTGACACTGTAAAGTATGCTTCGATCCTTAAAGAAGCACTCGAAAACAATGTGACTTTAGTATCAGATGAGAAAAGCCTTTTTGAATCTTATGACAACGTGATCTTCGAAGGCGGACAGGGATTGTTGTTGGATACTGCAAGGGAAGATTTATGGCCGCATACAACATGCAGCAGGACTAATATCACGAATCCGGTGAGCATCCTCGGAGCGCTGGACCTTAAGCTTGATGAAGCAGTTTACGTGACAAGGACTTATCTTACCCGTCACGGTGCGGGACCGTTCGAAGAAGACCCTGATCTTTTATTTTCTGATGAGACCAATAAGCCTAATCCCTGGCAGGGTTCTATGAGGCTTGGAAGGCACGGTGCTGTGTCTGACTTGATCTTACGCGCGGTAAATGACTGCAGAGATAACTGTCCTTATGAAGTAAGGACTTCAATGTTCCTTACGCATCTTAATGAGACATCAGATAAGTTGTTATCTTCCGATGGGAATATAGCTCTTTCTGATCTTGAGCGCATGGCATTTGATAAGGGGATCGGTAAGCTCTATCTCTCAAGGGATAAGTATGCCTTAAATGTTAGAACCGCTGTAAAATAAGGGCCATTGACAATCTAACGACCGTTAGATAAAATCTCTCTAACAATCGTTAGAGAGGCCTAGTTATGAGCACCAGGGATAAGATAATGGACGTCGCGCTCAATATGTTCTCTGAAAGAGGCTATGAGGCAGTCTCGATAAGAGATATATGCAGCGAAGTAGGGATCAAAGAGAGCACGCTTTACTATCATTTCAAGAATAAGAAAGATATTCTGGATTCACTTGTTGAGAAGTTCAGAACACACATAGAAGATCTCCTTTCGCATGTTGATGAGATCACGGAAAACCCTGCTCAAAAGAAGGGGAAGAATGCTGACCCCAGTGTTCAGATGGTGGATTCATACATGATCGACAGTTATCTTTTCGATCCGTTCTGCAACCTCATGTTAAGGCTCATGATGATAGAGCAGTTCCATAACGAAGAGATAAGGGAGCTTTATGAGAAGACGTTGTTTACGGATCCTTACGAGATTCAGATGAACATAATTAAGAGACTTGCATCAGCAGGTGTGATGCCTGAGGAGGATGTCGAATGGATCGTCAGGGAGACCCATTCCTATATGACGATGCTCACCTTCAAATATCTTCTTAACGGCGACCTTACGGAGAAGCGCAAGAAGGCCTATTACAAGGAAGTCCATGACTTTATGGCAAGAAGGTTTAAGGCATGAAGAAGATCGCAATGTTTACTATGGGCACCAGAGGTGATGTCCAGCCGTATATTTATTTTTCGAAAGGGCTGATGAAGGCAGGCTATGATGTCACTCTTGGCACGCATCCCTGCTGGAGAGGCCTTGTCGAGAGCTTTGGCGTGCATTTCGAGCCCGTCGGAACTGACATTGATATCGAAGAAGAGACGAGCATCATCCGCGGCAGATCGAAGAATGCTGTGATGAGCATCCTTAAGACGATGAACTTCATAATGAAGATAATCGAAGGCTCATCTAAAGAAGTCTATGAGATATGCAAAGGAAAAGATCTTATTATCGTCACACACAGCCAGATGGGTGCCGTGGAGGCGGGCATTCTTGGCATTCCGAAGGTAAATGTTACTCTCCAGACTGAGATGATCGGTGAGAAACTCAGAAAGCAGAAATTCACCGAGAAAATCATTGGCGACTTCATCTCAAAGCAGGCAGCAAAGCCCACTAATAAGATCCGCAAGTTATATGGTCTTAAGCCTGTTAAATCTGCAGATGAGGAGATGTCAGACAAACTCAATCTTATTCCGGTAAGCAAGTTTGTCCTCGACAGAAATCCCTACTGGGAATCAAAGAATGTCATTTGCGGTTACTGGTACGATGAGAACGAGGAATATACTCCCGATGATAAACTCAAGTCTTTTATCGAGAGCGGTGAGAAGCCTATAATCCTTGCATTAGGCGCGATGTCATTTGAGACAGCTGCAGATAAGGCCAGGCTCGATATGTTCGTAAATGCATTTAGGAAAACAGGGCAGAGAGCTGTCATTCAGGGCTTTAAGAAAACACTCGAAAACTATAATCTCCCGGATACAATGATCGCCGTCGGAAGCATCCCGCACAGCTGGCTTTTCCGTCATGCAAAATGCGTCATACACCACTGTGGCTTTGGCACCGCCTCGGCTGCCATGATCTACGGTGTTCCGTCCATCCCTGTGCCGCATGTTCTTGACCAGCTTGGCTTTGCGATGCAGTTAGAGAAGAAGAATGTTGCAACAAAGCATATCAAGGCAAAAGAACTTTCCGAACAGGCCATTATCGAAGCAATAGAAGAACTTAACAGCACATACTCCGTTAAAAAGAGAAATGCTGAGATGCTCTCTGAGAAGATAAGCACAGAACACGGCGTTGAGACTGCGGTAAGGCTTATCGAAGAGAAGATGGAGTGGAACTGATAGGCATAATTTGGCGGTGAACATCATAGAGTTTGTCCCCTGTTGAAGACTGATTCCTCGTGCTACTCTTTAAGTGGTAAGCGTGGGCCTTTCAGATGGCATGGGGTAACTGAAGATGACCAGGAAGATTATTGCTTTGCTTTTGACTTTATCGGTCTGTATGTCTGTGGCATCCTGCAAATACAGAAGGAGTAAGAAGCCTTATCTGGATTACCGTGACAACGGTACAGACAGTTTCTGGTTCAGCACTGAGAGGAAGCAGACTGAGATTTTTATCGCGTTTACAGGGAGATCCGGTCAAACGCTTTTATTTCCGATGAATGAGGAAAAGTATAACGCTTATGATCCTGACGGTCTGTGCGATGTAACACCAGGAAAAGCATATAGGATCACTTATGATATTCAGTTTAAAACAGGCGGCATGGGCGGAACTTATGATGCCTATTTCCTCGCTGTTTATGACTGGGATGAGGTCCCGGTCGATGATGCCCTTTTCGAGAAAGGCTTTGCACAAAGCGCTAACGGCCCCATGTATCTTTTCAATAAATACGGCTACTATATCGGCCCTGACTATGTAGCCCTGCTGAGCGAAGACGGCGGGTATGATGTTTACGATAAAGAATACGGCAAGAGGCATTTCGGCCATTTTGACAGAGTGATACATAAGCTCCCTGTCCGTGATCAGACTAATCCAATTGAGATACAGTTCAATGTGATGAGGAATAGCGAACAGTCCGATGAATTCATCATCGACAGCATAAGGAACGGGAATATAAAAAGCCGTGATTTTGTTTTAATCGATACAAACCATTACGACGATAATTATTCGAATTACGATTCGATAGAGAAAGCTGCCGTTCCGGACACTTATCACGATAATGTCCTCTGTATCTATGCGGATAATGCTTCGAAGGAAAGAACCAGGCAGGTGATCAGGCGTGACGATATCGCAAACAAGACGGCTGATGAACTGGGTCTCGAGCAGGGTGTCTACGATGAGATCTACAAGCGCTGGTCAGCTATCAGCGAAGATGAGAGATTTGGTAAATTCTATAATTACGATGTCCTTCTGTTAGGCGGCAGTCTGGACAGATATCCGCATGTCATATGCGGCCAGGATCTTAAGCTCGATCTCTATGACAGCGATTACGAGATCGACACCGGAAACGAGAGAAGATACCAGTACGCGGCGATATTCATCAGGAGCGAATTCAATAATCTGATCCCGCAGGATTAGGTTGTCAGCGTTTTCAGGATATCTATGTAATCCAGCGTCATGTGGGACGGTCTTATCGACATCGGAAGTATGTATCCGATCTCCATATAGTCGTCGACTTTGAGCTTTTTGGCGATGATGTTCGGGCCGTTTAATTCCTCATTGATAACGCCGCTGCAGATAGTGTAGCCGTTAAGACCAATGAGCATGTTGAAGAGTGTCGCACGGTCAAGGACGATCAGCTCTTTGTCGCAGTCGACGGTGCTCAAGATCTCTTCTGAGAAATAGAATGAGTTGTGGCTGCCCTGTTCATAGGAAAGCCTGGGATAGGGCTTTAAGTCATCCAATGTAAGATATTTCTTTTTGGCAAGAGGAGAGTTCTTGCCGATGAATACGTGCGGCTCTGCCTTGAACAGGGGGGTGAAGGATAAGTTGTTATCCTTTAATGTTTTCCTGATTACTTCTTCATTGAACTTATTTAAGTAAAGGATTCCAATCTCTGATCTTAAGTGCGCAACATCGTCGATGATGTTGAATGTCTGCGTCTCTCTCATATGGAATTCATACTTGTCAGCGCCGCTCCTTTTAAGAAGTTCAACGAATGCTTCGACTGCGAATGAATAGTGCTGTGAGGATACGAAAAACTTGAGCTTGCCGTACCCCTTGCCGGCATAACGCTCTTCGATGAGTTCAGTCTGGTCCAATACCTGTCTTGCATATCCTAAGAATTCCTCGCCTTCGGGCGTGAGCTTAATGCCTTTATTCGATCTCGTGAAGATCGTTAAGTTATATTCATTCTCCAGTTCACGGATGGCGGCGGTGAGGCTCGGCTGCGCAATGAAGAGCTTTTTGGCAGCACTGGTGATATTGCCTTCTTCTGCGACAGTTACTATGTATTGGAGCTGTTTGAGTGTCATGATGAGCTCTCCTTCGTAGATAGGTATTTTCTCGATTTTAGCATTAACCATAGATTTAATCTATAGACAAACGGCAATTATATATATTTTACCTATCGGTTCAGTGGGCATATACTCGCAATCAATAAATAAGCCGCGGATATGGAGGATATACAAATGAATACATCAGTAATCGGCTACCCCAGAATTGGTAAGGACAGAGAATTAAAGTTTGCTTCAGAGAAGTTCTTCAACGGTGAACTTGATGAAGCAGGACTTTTGAATGCTGCAAAGGCGATCAGAAAAGAAGATCTTCTCAAGCAGAAGGAAGCAGGTATCACATACATCTCTTCCAATGATTTTTCTTTCTACGATAACGTTCTTGACACAGCATTCCTTTTCAATGTGATCCCGCAGAGATATAAGGACTTGGGCCTTTCAGAGCTTGAGACTTATTTCGCTCTTGCAAGAGGATATCAGGGCGAGAAGGGCAATGTTAAGGCTCTTGCAATGAAGAAGTGGTTCAACACAAACTACCACTATCTCGTTCCTGAGATCGACGACGATACTAATATCGCTCTCACAGGTTCAAAGCCCCTTGATGAATTCATTGAAGCAAAGGAATTAGGCGTTGATACAAAGGTTGCACTTGTCGGACCTTTCACATTCTTGAAGCTTGCAAAGTTCACAGGCTCAAAGAAGATCTCCGACGTATATTCTGTTCTTACTGCAGAATACATCAAGCTCGTATCACTTCTTGCTTCATCAGGAGCTAAGATCGTCGAATTTGATGAACCTTATCTCGTAAGAGATTTAAGCAGCGAAGATATCGATCTTTTTAAGGAGATCTATTCACTTATCCTTGCAAACAAGAATGGTGCGAAGATCTTACTCCAGACATATTTCGGCGATATCAGGGATATCTATAACGAAGTAACAGATCTTGATTTTGACCTTATCGGCCTTGATTTTGTTGAAGGCAGAAAGACAGCAGAACTCGTAAAGACCAACGGTTTCCCCGCTGACAAGATCCTTGTTGCAGGCCTTGTTAACGGCAAGAACATCTGGAGAAACGACTATAAGAAGACATTATCAGTTCTTAATGATCTCGGTGTTGCAAACGTGGTTCTCGGAACATCCTGCTCACTCCTGCACGTTCCTTACACGCTCGCAAATGAGACCAAGCTCTCAGATGACTATAAGAAGCATTTCGCGTTTGCAGAAGAAAAGCTCACAGAGCTCAATGAACTTGCAGCACTTGCCGGAAAAGACTATGAGAATGAGGCTTCTTACAAGAATAATCAGTCCCTCTTTGCAGGCAGAGTAAACAGCGAGGATAAGGATGTCCAGGCAAAGGTCGCAGCGATCACAGATGCAGACTATGTAAGACTCCCTGTTTTCGAAGAGCGCGAAAAGATCCAGAAATCAATCCTGAACCTGCCTCTGTTCCCGACAACAACTATCGGTTCTTTCCCTCAGACAGCAGACGTCAGAAAGAACAGACAGGAATTCAAGAAGGGCTTAAAGTCCAAGGAAGAATATGTCGAGTTCAATAAGCAGAAGATCGCCGAGTGCATCAAGCTCCAGGAAGAGATCGGTCTTGATGTTCTTGTTCACGGCGAGTTCGAGAGAAACGACATGGTCGAGTATTTCGGTGAGAACTTAAACGGTTATGTATTCACAGAAAAGGCTTGGGTACAGTCCTACGGTACACGTAATGTTAAGCCGCCGATCATCTGGGGTGACGTATCAAGAAAGGCACCCATCACTGTAGAGTGGTCCAAGTTCGCAAAGTCCTGCACAGACAAGCCTGTAAAGGGCATGCTCACAGGTCCCGTTACGATCCTTAACTGGTCATTCCCGAGAGAAGATATCTCCATCAAGGAGAGCATCCTCCAGATCGCTCTTGCTATAAGAGATGAGGTCCTGGACCTTGAAGCAAACGGCATCAACATCATCCAGATCGACGAAGCTGCTCTTCGTGAGAAGCTCCCTTTGAGAAAGTCCGACTGGAACAGCGAATATCTTGATTTTGCTATCCCTGCATTCAGACTCGTTCACAGCAAGGTTAAGCCTGAGACACAGATCCATACACATATGTGCTACAGCGAGTTCACTGACATCATTCCCGCAATCGATGCAATGGATGCAGATGTCATCACTTTCGAGGCATCAAGATCTGACCTCCAGATCCTTGATTCTCTTAAGGAGAACAACTTCAAGACAGAGGTAGGCCCGGGCGTCTATGACATTCACAGTCCCAGAGTTCCTTCTGTTGAGGAGATCGTAAATGCGCTCACAAAGATGAGAGCAAAGATCGAAGATAAAAAGCTTTGGGTAAATCCCGACTGCGGTCTTAAGACAAGAGGCACTGAGGAGACTGTAAAGAGCCTTAAGAACCTCGTTGCGGCTGCAAAGCAGATCAGAGGATAAGTTATGAAAGTATCACAGGTTTACAAGAAGAAAAGAAGTCTCTCTTTTGAGATCTTTCCGCCGAAGAAAGATGCGGAACTCGACAATATCGACGAGACACTCGAAGTGCTCGCTGAATTAGAGCCTGACTTCATCAGCGTTACGTTCGGTGCCGGCGGATCTTCCAACTGCAACCGTACGATCGAACTTGCAAAAAAGATCAAGTACGACTACAAGATCGAGCCTGTGGTACATCTTACATGCCTGCATTATGACAGGGATGAGATCGACGAGTTTGCCAGAGTCCTAAAAGGCGAAGGCATCGAGAATATACTTGCCCTAAGGGGGGACCCGAACCCTAATATTCCGGCCAAGAATGATTTCAGGCACTCGTCCGATCTTATCTCTTACCTGAAGAAAGAAGATGATTTCTGCTTCCTCGGCGCATGCTATCCGGAATGTCATCCCGAATCTTCAAGTGTTGTCACTGAGATAAAGAGCCTTAAGAAAAAGGTCGATGCCGGTGCGGAAGTGCTGCTCTCACAGCTCTTCTTCGATAACGAGATCTTCTACAGATTCCATGAGGAATGCAAGATCGCAGATATAGATGTTCCGGTCATTCCTGGCGTAATGCCGGTCATCAATGCGGCGCAGATAAAGAGGATGGTATCCTTGTGCCATGCTTCTTTCCCTGCAAGATTCCAGAAGATAATCTCGCGTTATGAGGATAACAAAGAGGCACTTTTCGACGCAGGAATATCGTACTGCTTAAGCCAGATAATAGACCTTCTCGTAAGCGACATCAGCGGCATACATCTTTACACGATGAATAATCCACTTGTCGCAAGAAGGATCTGTGAGGGAATAAAGAATATAGTCTGATATGGCTTACATTACAGGCGTTGATTCCGGAGTCTTTCCGTCCCTGAATCTGGAGTCGGTGAAAAGACCGGAGATCTTGCCGTAAGAGATAATGTTCCCGGTATTGCCGTCCTTATCAGTGTCGAGCTCTTTAATGAATTCTCCGAGCTTTTTGTTCTGACCGTTTACCGTGCCCTTGAGCCTTTCGACAGGGGCTTTGAGAGCGATTACGTATATATCGAAATTATGCGTATAACCATGGCCGATATGAGGTCCGTTATAATCAAGCGGCGATGCCCAGCCTTCGGGAAGGGAAGTCTCAGTTACCCCGCCTGATTTCCAGTGAAGATATCCGTTGGTGTTGGTATCGAACATATAGACAGCATATACTGATGCGCCTTCAACAGCCTCCCAGGATAACTGGGGGGATTTGTTTTCTCCTATGTCGGTATTGGATGTTATGTCGTTCCAGACGCCGTCTGTGAGGCTTTCTGAAGTGACCTTGAAAGTATCGTATCCGTCAAGATAACCGCCGCACATGTCATCTGTCAGCGGATTAACTGTGGCTTTTGCCGTATCTGAAGTCTCCATGGATGAAGAGCTAACGGCCTTGTCCTGACATCCCGTAATGCCCATCAGCAGAGCGGCCGTTAAGAGAATGGATATTATCCCTGTTTTTTTCATCGTATTTTGCTAAAACACCTTTTTCGTTATTTTTAGAATTATACCAAAAGATTTCATTTACAGCCGAAAAGGCGTATATTCAAGGATGAAGATTGATTTGAGAAAAAAGGGCCGGCAAGTGTGGAAAAGATAGATAAAGTCTTTCTGATCGTAAAAAAGCATGTCACAGAGTATTTCCAGAGCTTTGGACAGTTTTTTAAGCGAGTTCTGCTTTTGTTTACGCAGGACTATGTTGAGACGGCTCTTTTTATCCTTTTCTGCACGATAATTACAGCTGCCATGACATCGATTTTGAAAAAGCTCCTTATCAAGGCGATGATGCTTGTCAGCGGCGTTACTTATATCGCACCGGCAAATCTCGGCAAAGTCCTTTTAAATCCTTTGTCGATCCTGATGATGCTGATCTTCGCGGTCATCGTGACGCTCATGTCTTTATTCGAGATCGCAGGACTTCTTCATACATTCTCGGTAGCACAGGCCGGACGTGAGACCAATCTCACATGTATGTTCATGGCGGGTTTCCGTGCGTGCTGGAAGGCTCTTAACCCGAGAAACTGGCTGATGATGGTATTCATCCTCGTCTTATTCCCGCTGACTAAGCTCCTGCCTCTTTCAGGTTCGACGTTCAAGCTGATCCTGCCTGGCTTTGTTAACCAGACCATCGACTATACAAAGTGGCTCAATATCCTTTACATCGTTTTGTACTGGATACTGATCATATTCCTTACGGTCTATATTTTCTCGATCAACGGATTCGTACTGCAGAAGAAATCCTTCTTTAAGAGCTGCTCCTTATCCAGAAAGCTCTGCAAGGGACATCTTGTCGAAGTATTCCTTCATATGCTCCTCTTAACGCTGATCCTTAATTTTGCGATCAACTCAGTATCTTCAGTGCTCGTCGTCAACGGCGAGGAGCTGATGTCATTCATGAGAAGAACAGGAAATGTCGTAGCCAAATCCGAAGCTGTGGGCACATATACCTACGCTTTAAGACAGATCCTTAAGAGCTTCTTATCACCTGCGATCAACAATGCGGCTCTCACCGTATTGTTCTATAAATTCCTGGATGACAAGACCAAGCAGGAGACAGTATCAGGTGAGGTTCATAAGCTTAAGCAGTATTCGATGAAGCGCACAGTGGCATTCGTAGTATGCCTTGCTGCGGCATCTTTGGCGATTATCGGATTCATGATCTACAGGTATGCGTATCTTTTCGAGAGCGTCGACAGACCTTTGGTATGTGCTCACAGAGGAGATAATGTAAACGCCCCTGAGAATACGATGCCGGCATTCGAGCTTGCCGCGAGCGAGAACCTTAAGTGGATCGAATTGGACGTCCACCAGACTTCAGACGGCGTCATTGTCTGCAACCACGATTCAACGATCAAGAGAGTTACAGGAAGAAATATTGCGATCCATGACATTACTTACGAGGAACTGTCGAAGATCGAACTCGGAAACTGGATGCCGGGCGAATACGAACACGTCCGTCTGTGCACATTAAAAGAAGCGTTGACGCTTGCGAAAGAAAACGACATGAACGTCCAGGTGGAGCTCAAAGGCCATCATGACGATAAGAACTTTGAAGAGAATGTCCTTGCGGTAATCAACGAGACGGGCATGCACGACAACGTAATGGTGATCGCCCAGGATGCATCAAGACTTCAGAGGATCATGGAACTCGACCCGACAATAACAAAGGGCTACTGCATGGTCATCGCGGTCGGATCTCTTAATGAGATCGAATATACCGACAACATAACGATCGAAGAAAGTTATGTTACTCCCGAACTCGTCCGCGCTATGCACGAGAAGGGAATAAAGGTGTTCTGCTGGACAGTCGACCTCGACGATACGGTACAGTATCTTGTCAGCTGTGATGTTGACGTAATCGGCACCGATAATCCTATGCTGATAAATAATGCTCTCGACAGGGCGGATTATTCAGGGGGGCTCTCAAGAGCGGCTCATATCCTGATGCACATGATCGCCAACATGGACAAGTAACAGACGGCGTATTATCTCACTGTTTGTAAGATCATCATCTTCACCGTTAAGATCAAACCACAAGAACTCACCATTGCGGCTGATATTCCTTGCATTCATTATGCCGCGCATATATACCTGCGCTATGTGGTTTGCGCATACCCTGCAGTCGTAAAGATCTTTAAGAGCGGTTGCACCGTTAATGTCCAGATCATTTATCTTCATGTTTTTCAGAAGATACATGTGGCAGATCCTTGCAGCATTTTTGCGCGTGATGGCCTGGTCTTTAAAAAGCTCATCTTCAGCATCCAGCCAGCCTTCTTTGCGCCCGCGTTCATAGATGCCGTCAAATGCGATGCCGGCCTTATTGCAAAGCTCTTTTATGAAGTCATCAGTGGTCATGAGACAGGCGTGATCCTTATAACTTTGCAGTCGCAGGCGTTAAGTGTTCCTGCCCTGAATTCATGTGAATCTGATACTGATTCCGTGCCGGTGAAGAGGTCTTTTATCCTGTATTCTTTTGCGTTTGCGAAAATATCTTTTCCGGCCGTTTTATGCCCTATAGAATCAAGTATCTGCTCAACACTTACTGCAGGATCATCTGTCTTTATCTCCTTGCTCAGGTTAAAGAACCCGAGTGCGATATCTCCGTTAGCAAGGGGCTTTGCGAGGATATCGATCCTGTTGTTGTCACGGATACATTCCTTGTCGGGTTCAGAACAGTTATATGTTGTGAATATCCTCTTTGCCTGAACGCCTGATGCATCCTGATTGAGTGCGATCAGATCTTTATTGGCAATGATGTTATAGAAGTGATCGCCTTTGGTGACGCGCCTCAGATCAAGACCTAGCATAAGGGGAGAGTTCATCATGCACCACATAGCCATATGCGAGCGGCACATTACATCATCGATCCCATCCATTCCGATAACCAGCATATCAGGATCGTTCCAGCCCTTGCCCAGCCCCGCGAACTCATCCATTATCACCGCCTTGTTGTACTGCGATGTTATAGCTGTTGTGTAATCACCTTCCCATGCGGCCGTACCCGGATTGCCGTCAGAACCTACCTGGAATGTGATGTCGTTTAAGATGCGCCACGAATCACCGACTTTGTGTCCCCAGTCCTGCGGCTGTGTCTTGCCCCATTCGCAGATCGAGAAGACGATGTCCCTGCTGCCTGCATTTTCGAGTTCACGCCTGATCTCTGCATAGGAATGAAGCGTGTTTTCCTGTCTTCTGTGATTCATTATGCGGAGTTTATTCATTCCTTTGGAGAGGTGGATATTAATAGCAGGGGATACCGTAAAAACGTCCTGGCTTTGCGTAGGAGCTTCGAGCCCGTCGAAATACATATTTTCCCCGACTGCGACCTGGAGCCACTGTCCGGTGCCTTCTACGGCGCCAGAAGCGTATGTGATCCTCATATCTGTTTCTTTATCTTCGTCTGAACTGATCCCGAAAACCAGTTCGCTCGAACGGAGACCGACAGGCGAATGATCCGGAGCAGTGCCGTCAAAGGTTCCGATAAATGTTACATAACCGTCTTTGACTTCAGCTCTTGTGCCTGTGATCTTTGCATCAGAAGCGCTGTAAGTGATGCCATCTATCTCAATGCTCTTTATGTTGGGCGCGTATGAATATCTCGCATTCTCAGGATCTGCGAAAGTCGCATTGTCCCACATGTAATAGCAGTTATCGACCTTGATGAAATCTATCTCCCATTTTATGTAGTCTTCGCAGTCAGTCTTCTCGAATCCGTAGATGCCTACTTCTGCACCGGAGCAGAGCTTTGTGCCGATGTCGTTATACATGCCGTATTTAAGGCCGTGCTCATGCACAAAATCAGCCATAGCCTTAAAGCCTGAAGGGAACTTGACATCATCAGACTGAAGGTGGCCGTCCACGCGCTCAGGGCGGTAGCAGCCGTCATCTAAAACGACATACTTGTAGCCGAGTTTATCGAGCCCCAATTCCTTGATCTTTATGACCATTGCCTTCGTAAGTTCTTCTGTGTTGCCGCTGCCGAAAGCATTCCAGCTGTTCCATCCCATGGCAGGGAGGCGGGGCTTCTTGGCGAAGAGGTCATCTTCAGCAAAAGAATCGAATCTCAATCTTCTGTCATTAATGGGGGCAGGTCCGTTCATTATCAGTCTCCTTGCGGCATATATGACCGATTATATCAAGGAGTTGTTTTAAAGGGCAGTGTTGCCTGCGGTCTTGATTAAATTCACCTTTGTGTAATTTTTGACTTAAATTACTTCAAAAGTTACACAAAATCGCGTTTTTGTGTAACTTCCGGCGGCATTTTGAAGAAAAATTACACACTGCTGAAGGACCAAACTGGCGCTGTATAATTATTGATTAAAAAATGGGGCTGAAATTATACAAAAAGCTGTTTTTGTATAATTATCGGGCTTTTTTCAGGGCAATAATTATACACTTCACTTTTTGCTTCCGCGTCCTGAACTCTACTGTATCTGAACCCTCGAAAAATACCACGTTTCAGATACATTGTCCTGCAACAAAAAAGGGCGGCGCCTTTTAAGACACCGCCCTGAAAATTTAAGTTGAAAGAACTCTTACATTCCGCCTGCACCGCCGGAAACTGTGTCTGCTCCGACATTTCCTGAAGTGCCTGACTGGAGTGTCAGTGTGTAGCTGTGGTTCTTCTTCAATGTGAAGTTGTTGCTTGTGCCGTTCTTGAGCTGGAGGTAGATACCTGTGCCGCCGAAGAGGTCCTTTTCA
>JAEFBC010000194.1 GCA_016292155.1 Saccharofermentans sp.
AGGGATCTGGATGGTGCCTGTGATCTCTGTGATGCCTGCCTCATCAGCCTGGCCTGCGGCGATGTTTACATATGAAACGTTGCCGTAGAACTCATACTTCAATGAGAGAGTCATGGAATCGTTCTCGGAAGAAGCCTTAACATAAGCCTTTACAGTGTTGCCCCTGTAGTCAGCGCAAGGAATAGCAATACCCGTGTTGCTTGCGGAACGCTTTGTGATAACGGCTGTTCCGTCCTTTGTCTCGACCTTGCAATCACCGTAAGTGATCCAGTTGCCCTTCTTCTCCTTCTGTGTGAAGTCTGCCTTGATAGTGGTAGGGACTTCGTGAGGACCGTTAGATCCGTTGGGAAGTGAGTCACATCCGCTTAAGAGGAATAAACCTGCCAAAGCGCAAGCGACTGCTTTGATAAATCCTTTTTTCATAATACCTCCGCGAAAAAAGCATTCTTGTTGTTTGCTGCTTGTACGATTTATGATACAGCAAGAATGGTTGAATTAACAAGCATTGCGATTTGACGTGAGTCCCAAAAAATAAAGATAAATACTGTTATTCTGTCATTAGCGCTATACATTTCTTGCGATTTTGAGATTCAGGCCGCAATTTTTGTATTCTTCTTTTTGTTGATTCTACCGAACAATTGACGAAAAATTTGATTATCAAATAAACCTTAGTTCTGATATATTATCCCTAAGGTTAGGTAGGGTCTTGCATGAAACTGGTACTTTGGTCGATCGTTATTTTGATCGCGCTGTTTTTGGCTTATTGGGTTTTTCTCGTTATCTGCTCATGCTTTGTGGATACGAAGAAGCTTTACGATAAGCACAGCGGTTTTTACAGGTGGCTTCTTGTCAGTTCGACATGGTACCTGGTTTTTTTCGGACGCGTTCATTTCCATACCAAAGGCTTTGAGAAGTTCCCTCAGGATCAGAGATTCCTTCTTGTCTGCAATCACAAATCCAAGTTAGATCCCATCACAACATGGTTCCTGCTTCAGGATTACGATCTGGCATTCATTTCCAAAGAAGAGAATTTCAATGTTCCCTGCTGGGGAAGGATAATCAGACGCTGCTGCTTCCTGCCCATTGACCGTGAGAATCCCAGAAACGCCATGAAGACCATCGAGAAGGCTGCTGACCTTATAAGGAACGATCAGGTGTCCGTGGCAGTTTATCCGGAAGGCACAAGGAATTTCGGCGACGGTCTTCTCCCGTTCCACAACGGAATCTTCAAGATCGCCCAGAAGGCAGATGTTCCGGTCGTTATCTGCGGTATCAGCGGAGCGGACAAGATGAGAAAGAATTTCCCCTTGCACAAGACTGATATCTATTTCGAGGTGCTGGATGTTATGTCGGCGGAAACTGTCAGGGAAATGCGCTGCAATGATATCGGTGATCATGCAAGAAGCCTGATGTTATCTTTTGTCGAAAAATATGAGGAGGAAGATAAAAATGTCAACTTACGTACTGTTTAACATGCTCTCCGGAAACGGAACCGGCAAGGACAAAGTGGATGACCTTAAGACTTTCCTGCGCGGCAAGCAGGTGTCCTACAAGGACATCACGAAGATCACTGATTTTGAGAGTTTCTTTGCTGACCTTACCATAAAAGATGAGATCATCATCTGCGGAGGCGACGGTACGCTCAATCATTTCATTAATGATACCGACGGCATGAGGATCCTTCCTGCCATCTACTACTATCCTACAGGAAGCGGCAACGACTTCTGGAACGACCTGGGCAAGAAGCCCGGTGACAACCCTATCCGCATCGAACAGTACCTGAAGGACCTGCCCTTCGTTGAAGTAAACGGTATGAAGAAGCGCTTCCTTAATGGCATCGGCTACGGAATAGACGGCTACTGCTGTGAAGAAGGCGACCGCCAGAGAGAAGCAGGCAACAAGAAGATCGACTATACGAGCATCGCTATCAACGGACTTCTTTTCAAATACAAGCCCACCAATGCCGAGATCGAAGTCGACGGAACCCACTACTCCTACAAGAAGGTCTGGCTCGCACCTTCAATGAACGGCCGTTATTACGGCGGCGGCATGATCGCAACTCCTGCCCAGGACAGACTCAGCAAGGACAGACTCTTATCTCTCCTTCTTTTCCACGGCAGCGGCAAGATCAAGACCCTCATGATCTTCCCTTCGATCTTCAAGGGCAAGCATATCGACCACCCGAAGAACGTTGAAGTAAAGACAGGTCACAGGATCAAGGTAACATTCGACCGTCCTGTTGCCCTCCAGATCGACGGAGAGACAGTATTAAACGTCAAGACATACACCGCTTATAAAGAATAAACAAGGAATAAGTTAAACATATATGAAAAGGCCCGCTGATCTAATTACCGCGGGCTTTTTCTATTTTACTTTCCATTTCCTATCACATCTGTGATCCTGACCGTCACATCTGCGATAAAGCCTGCGAGCTTATCGATCCTGATGAGCTTGAACAGAAGGCTCCTTACCTTGTCGATAAGGCATGCGGCTATTACAAATACGATTCCAAATCCTATGAGGAAAGCGATCGTGAGGAATACATTCCACTCAGTAAGCGGAGCAAATAATCCGTCCATGACGTCCCTGTAGATCACGGGATGCGTGTCGATAAGATAGGTCGCAAATACAAGGGGCGACAAGAATTTTATTATCTTCTTTGCAAAGCCTCCGGCCTTTATCTTTCTAAACAGAAGGAGATAGAAGATCGTCTGGATGACCATTGTCGGAGAGATGTAATCGCTTAAGACAGTGAAGTACCAGTCTGAACCTGACACATATTTCTCACCCACCCATGTGATGATCCAGTTAAAGAGATTGCATAAGATGATGCCGATCACAAGAACACTTGAAGGAAGGCTCTCGCCGATATGGCATTTCTTCATGATGGCGCCCATGATGTAGAGCAGGAATATCCATGTGAAGGTGTGTGATGTGAGGATATTAAGGCTGTAGCAGAAGCTCGTGAAGAATGAGAAGAAGAAGATCATCACGAAGAATACTTTTCGAAGTGTCGGAACAGGAAGGGCCCTTACTGCTGCGTTTATGAACGGCGATAAGACAGATACCAGGAAGTAAGCCGTGAAATACCAGTAGATATCGTAGTAGAGCGGCATCACCGAGCTGACAAAATCCCTTGTGGTTACGGCATCAGGGATTACAAATCTGCAGATGGCGGTGATCAGGAGCGCATAGAATACGACCTGGAACCACATCTCAAAAAGTCTCTTGCGGTTAAGGGGCTTCTTCTTGTCCGTGAAGGATACATATCCTGTCACGAGCGCGAAAATATTGACTGCGGGCGTCGTGACATAGAACAGGGCCATAACGGCAAACTGCATTCCAAGGCTTCCCTTGTCCTGCATTCCGCCCTGGCCCAAAGCGTGGAGAATGACCACATAGACCATCGAAAGGATCTTAAGAATATCCAATCCGTAGTTGCGGGTGTCTTCTTTGGATAATGCCGTCTGTCCGTTAGTTGTGCCCATTAAACCATCCTGTGCGGATAAAGGATCAGCCTGCGTACTGGTCGATAGCCTTTGCGAGCTGGTCAGCGCAGGAAGTTCCACGCATACCGCAGGTGTTGCCTCTTAATATATCAGCGACCTCCTTGGCATCCCTGCCTTCAACCAGTTTACCGATTGCCTTGAGGTTGCCGTTGCATCCTCCGATATATTTAACATTATAGATCTTGCCGTCCTCGATATCGAAATCTATCTGAACGGAGCAGACGCCGCTGGGGCTGAATCTTACGTGTTCCATATTATTTTTCCTCTTTTAACATTGTTACATCGTGTCAGTTACATAGCGTGAAGCTGCATGACGTTGATCAGCAAAAGCCAGCTCATTCCGTAGTAGCAGCCTACGGCGATAAGGTCGTTTACTGTCGTGATCAGGGGTCCTGAAGCTACCGCAGGGTCGATATTGATCTTCTTGAAGAAGAGCGGGATCAATGTGCCGATGATGGACGAGAATATCATCGATACGAGCAGGGATACGCCGATGCATCCGCTTACAGCAAAAGCAAATACAGGTTCCTTGTGCTTGAGTACCATAAGGTAAACGCCGATCAGGATAACTGACGCGATACCTAAGATGAGACCAACTGAAAGACCGACCTTCGACTCCTTGAATACCAGCTTGAACTTCTGTGCGGCAGTCAGGTTCTCGTCTGTTAAGACTCTGATCGTAACAGCGAGCGACTGCGTACCTACGTTACCTGCCATGTCGAGGATCAGGGACTGGAATGCCATGATGATCGTAAGCTGCGCGATAACGGCCTCAAAAGCGCCTACCAGAGTTGATACGATCATGCCGAGGCACAAGAGGACGAGAAGCCACGGCATTCTCTTCCTGATACTCTGGCCCAGGGGCTCTTTCAGGTCTTCTTCTGCAATAAGTCCGGCGAACTTAACGTAGTCTTCACCGAGCTCATCATCGACTACCTCAACGATACTTTGTGATGTGATAACGCCTAAGATCTTGTTATCTTCATCAAGTACAGGGATCAAGTCCTCCGAATAGTCCTTGAGCTTCTCGATACACTCATCGATCTGCTCGTTAGCGTAAACGTAAGGGAACGACGTAACTATCAGCGTGTTTAAGTCCGTCGTGCTCCTTGCCGTGATCAAATCCTTTAATGTGAGAGCGCCGTAGAAGAGTCCCTCGTCATCCTGAACGAAGATCGTCGAGATGTTATCGTTCTCTTCAGCCTGGGTTACGAGCTCTGTCATCGCCTGCTTGACCGTAAGGTTCAAGCCGATCGTGATGAAGTTCGCGGTCATCCTTGAACCGATCTCGTCTTCATCGTAGGATGCGATGATGCTGATCTCTTTACGTACTTCGGTATCGAGAGCTTCGATGATGAGACCTCTTCTCTCCTTCTCGAGTTCTCTCAATACGTTCGCAGCGGTGTCCGTCTCGAGCTCGGCGACTACTGCCGCAGCACGTCTGATGTCCATCTCATTGAGATAGGCACTTACCTGCTCTTCTTCCAGACACTCGAAAGCTTCCGCAAGCAAAGACTTGCCGCAGACTCTGAAGAGTTTCTTTCTCTCCTGATCGGAGAGCTCCTCCAATATCTGCGCAATGTCACTTGCGTGATAATCTTCTAACTTGTAATGAATTACCCTTGGGGAATCGTTACCCCTCATCAGCGAGATTATCTCGTCCTGATAATCTCTTCTTATC
>JAEFBC010000195.1 GCA_016292155.1 Saccharofermentans sp.
CTTTGTTGATCAGAAGAGTCTTGATGAGATATTGCCGGTCATTAACAACAGAGTAAAAACGATCCTTTCTGAGAGAACTGCGTAACAAGAGAAAGTCCCAAGAGTGCCTTCGAAAAAGACGCCCTTGGGATTCCTGCAAAAAACCACCGGCTGTTAACACCGGTGGTTTTGTTATTGTCTGTCAAAAAGGACAGCCTTTTAAGTTTCCTGAATGAGTATTACTGTCCGTAAAGGATCTTAGCGTACTCGGAATTCTTATCGAGGATGATGACTGCCTTGGATTTTGCGAGAGCCTCCATGGAATCTAATCCTCTTAAGTAGTTATAGAATGCAGCCTTGTCAGGATCGTTATATGCGGCTGAAAGTATCTTCATGTACTCGGCTTCGCCCTGGGCTCTGATAACTGCTGCCTTAGCCTTGGCGTCGGCAATGTTGATCGAGACCTGCTTGTCGGTATCGTTCTTTACTTTCTGTGCTTCGGCATTACCCTGTGCTGTGTAGCCTGCAGCGATGTTCTCTCTTTCGGAGATCATTCTGCTGTAGACAGCTGCCTTGTTGTCGTCAGGAAGATCCAGAGCCTTGATCTCTGCCAGCTCGATCTTGATGCCGTACTGGCTGATATCGGTATTTGACGTGGTGGTGATAGCGTTTGTAAGAGTATTTCCTCTTGCTGCGATGATCTCATCCTGCGTCATTGAAGAAATAGTGTTCTTAGTAGCGTTATATACTGCTGCTTCGATCCTCTCCTCAGCTCTGTTCTGAACGGCGCCCAATGTCTGATAGTACTTGACGGGATCTGTAACTTTCCAGATGACGTAGTTGTCGGCGATCATGGACTTCTTATCGGAAGTGATAACGTCTGATGCCGGAATATCATAGAGCATCTTTCCGGTGTAGATCGATACAGTGTCCTCAATAAAAGGAACATGGGCATGCAGTCCGGTTTCCGTAACTGTAGCTTTTGCCTTGCCGAGTCTTACTACGATTGCTGCTTCATTGGTATGTACAGTGAATACTGTTGAACCGATAACGATGACGCCGGCAATAAGTACGGCAATGATAAGAACTGCTGTAACAAGATTCTTTCTTTTCATGATCAATTACCTCCCTTTACATCATTGCCTGAGGCAGGTTCCGTGTAATTCGGATTTACATTGGTAAATGAATCGAGAGGGTATACTGTCGATGTGCTGCCGTCCGTGATGATGACTTTGCAGTTGGGGAGTACGGATTCAAGCTTCTCATAGAATAATCTTCTCTTGGTAACATAAGGGAACTGCTTATATTCCTCATAGATCTTATTGAATCTTTCCACCTGACCGTTTGCTTCGGCGATTCTTGCGGCCTTGTCGGCTTCTGCAGCCTGAATGATGGAGTCTGCCGTTGCCTGGGAATTAGGGATCTCGTTGTTCTTGTACTCGAGAGCCTTATTCATAGCCGTATCAGCGCCCTGCTTCGCATTTTCGACGGACTTGAAAGCCGCAATGATCTCCGGCGTAGGCGGTTCTGAATCCTGGATAGTGATGTTGACTACGGTAAGACCGATATCAGTCATCTCAAGCTCATTTAAGATAGCTGCCTTAACATCTGCCTGGATCTGGCCCTTGGCTGTCGTCATTGCCTCGTCAACCGTATAGTTGGAGACGATCGTTCTGATGTTAGCCATCGTGATGTTCGAAAGAGTCATTTCCGGATTCTGAGATGCGTAGACATATTCGACAGGATCTGAGACTCTGTACTCAAGGTAGAAGTCGATGTTCAGAAGATTGAAGTCAGACGTGATCATGATGCCGTTATCGGTATCTACGATGTTCTGTCCGTTTGTGGAGACCGTATAGCCGATTCCTGTGCCATGAGTAGTCATGTCGACCTTGTTTACTGACTGCCAGGGAGCCTTAAGATAGAAGCCTGCAGTATTCACCTTAACAATAGAACCGAACTGGGTAACTATTGCACTGTGCTGCTCGTCTACTGAATAGAAGCACCTGAAAACACAGATAAGAACGCCAAGGACAATTACTGCTGCCAGAGCAAATTTCTTTATCCTGTTATACATCTTCAATGTGGCTTCATTCGGTATTGTCTTAATGTTTGCCATATTGGTTTTCCTTTCCATAATTATTTCAGGACAGATTATACTCTAAAGCTCATGATGGGGAATATCGGCAGTTTACATATACAGGGAGCCATAGTGACTAATTCGGCACTTTGGTTTAAATGATTCCACTTTTGCAACTGTTTTTAACAAGATATGCCACCTCCTGTTAACAGCAGTTGGTGGCTTTCTTATTGTCTGCCCACTAAAATAATGTTAAAAATAAGGGCAAAGGTGGTAGATTTATGAGAAAGTCATACTTAGACAACTTAAGATGGGTAACGGTTGTACTGGTCGTTATATATCATGTCTTTTACATGTATAACGGTCAGGGGGTCCAGGGTACGCTCGGCAAGATCACGAACCTTGAAGTACAGTACTACGACATATATCAGTACATAGTATATCCGTGGTTTATGCTGCTCCTTTTCATCATATCGGGAGCAAGTGCAAGATACGCGCTCGAAAAGCGTACCGGCAAGGAATTCATTAAGAGCAGAACAACAAAGCTTCTTGTTCCTGTAACGGTAGGTCTTATCGCATTCCAGTTTATCCAGGGATGGATCAACATATCGTTTTCGGGCGTTACAGACAATCCTGACATGCCTCTTGTAGGAAAGGTGATCGCGTGCATCTTAAGCGGTATCGGCGTTTTGTGGTATCTGCAGATGCTTTGGATATTCTCCCTTGTTATCGTACTTATAAAGAAGATCGATAAGGACCGTTTCTGGAATGTATGCAGAAAGACTCCTTTCTGGGTATTGATCCTTATTGCGGCACTGGTTTACGGTGCAGGCCAGATCCTCAATACTCCAATTATCGTCAGCTACAGATTCGGACTTTATTTCTTAGGATTCTTACTCGGATACTTCGTATTCTCACACGATGAGGTGATAGAAGTTACGAAGAAGTTTTTCCCGCTTTTCGCAGTAATCGCATTAGGTCTTTGCATCGCATTCTGCGCCGTTTACTTTGGCCGGAACTATGCTGATAATCCGGTATACAGATCGCCTCTGTTCCTGCTCTATGCATGGTTCGGATCTCTTGCCATGATCGGCGGATTCGCGAAGTTTTTTGACTTCTCAAATAACTTCACGAAGTGGATGAGCTCACACAGCTGGGGCCTTTATATCTTCCACTATCTGGGCATTTCGGCAGTCGCACTCTATCTTGCAAAGCCGGGACTGGTTCCCGCATGGGCAGCATATCTGCTGAGCGCTGTTGCAGGATTTGCCCTGTCATATGCACTGTATTTTATTATCTCGAAAATACCTGTTTACAGATGGGCTGTATTGGGAATAACAAAGAAAAAGGAGAAGAAAAATGTTCAAGGATAATCTTGTCGAACTTCGTAAGATCCACGACATGTCCCAGGAGGAACTGGC
>JAEFBC010000196.1 GCA_016292155.1 Saccharofermentans sp.
CCTGAGTTCGCTGACGCCAAGCGTGAGAGATATGTTAAGGAACTGGGCCTGCCTGAGTATGACGCAGAGATCATTACAGGAACACCTGCATTGGTAAGGGTTTTCGAGGCTGCGTGCGAAGTTGCCAAGAACCCTAAGGACTGCTCCAACTGGCTCATGACAGACCTTCTCAAGTTCGCCAAGGATGCAAAGGTTCTTGCTGGCGACATCGATTTTGACGGCAAGATCATGGGCAAGATCATTAACCTCGTAAATGAGGGCAAGATCAACCGTAAGTCCGGCCAGAAGGCTCTTGAGGAAGCTTTCCTCAACGGCACTGACCCTGAGAAGTACATCGCTGACAACGGCCTTGCGCTGGTATCCGATACAAGTGCGATCGAGCCTGTTATCAAGGAGATCCTGGCCGCAAACGAGAAGGCTGTATCAGGCTATCTCGCAGGCGAGGAGAAGAACCTTACATTCCTTATCGGCCAGTCCATGAGAGCTCTCAAGGGCAAGGCTGACCACCAGGTAGTAAGACAGACACTTATCGATCTTCTTAATGGAATGAAGTAAATGGACACATTTCTAAGCATTTTACTGGTAGTATTCTTCGTTCTCGTTAATGCCTTTTTCTCAGGCACCGAGATGGCTGTCATCTCGCTTAACGACGCGAAAATGCATAAACTCGCTGAAGAAGGCGACAGGAAAGCCCTCCGCGTTATCAAGTTCCTTGATAATCCCGGCAACTTCCTGGCGACGATCCAGGTCGGCGTTACTCTGGCAGGATTCTTATCATCCGCTTTTGCGGCCAACAGCTTTGCCAGCAAACTGGCGCTCCTGGTCGATCCGTCATCCAGATATCCCTGGATGGAATCGGTCTGGACGGTAGTTATCACCGTTGTGCTGTCTTATTTCTCACTCGTTTTGGGAGAGCTCGTACCGAAGCGTATAGCTCAGAACAAGCCTGAGAAATGGGCCTTTGCGGCTGCAAATACCGTTAAGTTCTTCGGCGCTGTCTTAAAGCCTTTCGTATGGTTCCTGACCAAGTCCACGAACGTCATCTTAAGACTTTTCAGGATCGATCCCAACCAGACGGATAAGCCCGTTACTGAGGAAGAGATCCGTATGATGGTCGATGTCGGTTCAGAGTCAGGCAACATTGAAGATACCGAGAAGGAAATGATCGAGAACGTTTTCGAGTTCAACGACAAGGAAGTGTCTGAGATCATGACCCACAGAAAGAAGATCGTCTCTCTCCCCATCGATGCAGGTTACGACGAGGTAATGCGCGTTGCAAGGGAAGAGAAGTTTACGAGAATCCCTGTGTATAAGGATACGATCGATGACATCATCGGAATCCTCCACATAAAGGACCTCATCGGCATCATGCCGCCCACGGAAGAGGAGCCTTTCAAGCTTGAGAAGTTCATAAGAGAGCCTCTTATCGTTCACGAGACACGTAAGATCTCATCCCTCTTCGGCGAGATGAAGAACTGCGGCATGCAGATGGCCGTTATCGTTGACGAGTACGGCGGAACGATGGGTATCGCAACGATCGAGGATATGTTAGAAGAGCTCGTAGGCAATATCACTGACGAGTTTGATGACGAGGCAGACGAGTTCGTTAAGCTCTCCAACGGCGATTATATCGTCAGAGGCGACATGACCCTTTCTGACCTTGAGGATGTCCTTGATATCGAACTCGACAACGACGAATATGACACTATTGCAGGTCTTGTTATCTCCCAGCTCGACAGGGTTCCTGAAGAGTCTGAGCACCCTGTGGTCAATTACAAGAACCTGAGGATCAAGGTATTGAAGGTGGAGGAGAATGCCATCGCGAAGGTCCTGATCCACATAAACCCCGTTACAAAGCCCGAAGAGGATGGCAGCGAGGAGAATTCCAGGTCCGATGAGTAAGTACGACCTCGTCCTTTATGACTTAGACGGCACTTTGCAGGACTCCGTCCCTCTTATAATGGAATCCCTTAAAACTGCATATGACATTGTTCTCGGCGGCACCGACAGGACTGACGCCGACCTTATGAGTTATATCGGCAAGCCTCTGACCGACACCTTCCGCATGCATGACGAGGAGACCCAGGAGCGCCTTATTGAGACATATCTCGACTATAACTGCGCAAGGATGAAGGAAAATGTCATCCCGGTTTTCCCCGGTGTCTATGATTTCCTCTCGAAAATCAGGGCCATGGGCGTAAAACAGGGCATTGTCACCTCAAAACTCGAGCCGTCCGCCATGATAACCATCGATCTTCTGGATCTCGGAAAATACTTTGATGACATGGTATTCAGGGAAGCGACCGAGAGAGCCAAGCCTTTTGGCGATCCGTTGGTTGAAGCGGCCAGAAGACTCGGCATAACTGACATGAAAAAGGTGCTCTACGTCGGAGATGCCCTGCCTGATTTGCTTTCAGCGCAGGATGCGGGCTGTGATTTTGCTCTCGTAGGGTGGACGAAGATGCCAAAAGAGGAGCTGATGGCCGCAAACCCCACATATTTAGTGGATGTTCCTGAATGTCTTCCTTGCATTATTGAGGGCTCCGAATTATAATATCTTTTGCTTTTTTATTAATTAATAAAGGTAGGTAGGCAAAATGGCAAAGACCTCCAAGTCCGGAAAGGCCAACAGGAAGCTCGTATCAGTCGGAATGACAGTTGTAGTCGTAGCTATCGTTCTGATCGTTGCAGTCTTCTTCACATACATTTCCGGTGTACTTCCCAGAACTTTGACCGGTATCCAGATCACAGAGACTGTCGACGGCAAAGAAACGGTTATCAAGAACTTCAACGTTCTTGAGTCCAACTACCATTTCGTAGAGGTTTACAATACGTATTCCCAGTACGGCATGGTTGCAGCTGATAAGCTCGACACGATCTGCAACGAAGAGACCGGTGAGACATATAGAGACGTACTTCTCAGAGAAGCTGCTACTCAGATGAGAACACTTGCTCTTGTTGAGCGTGCTGCAAAAGAGAACGGCTTTATGGAAATGTCCAAGGCACATGACCTCGCTACAGCTAACCTTGCTACATTAGACCTTTACGGCATGATGTACGGTGGGGGCACAGGCCTGGCATATCTCAGATCCCTTTACGGAACAGGCATGACAAAGAGAGCTTACGCAGACTTTACTGCACGTGAGATCCTTGTAGAGGAATACGGCAACTACTTAAAGCAGTTTGATCCTTCCATCGTTCCTACTGATGATGCAGTTAAGGCTAAGTACAACGAAGCTCCCAACCAGTATTCCACAGTTGATTACAGCTCTTACTTCATTAAGGCTGAGACTGATAAGGAAGGCAACGTTATCGGCATGGATGCTGCTGTTGCAAGCGCTAACAAGATCGCAAAGGCAGCAAAGGACACAGCTTCCTTCAGACAGGCAGTCATCGACTACGCTACAGAGAAGAAGGATGATGCGGTTCTCGCTACTTTCGCTGACGATAAGAACCCTTGCCTTACAGAGGGCTTCACATATTCCCTCTCCACATACATGGAAGATGTTGTAAGAGATTACCTCTTCTCTGATTCCAAGGCAGGCGATGTTAAGGTCATCCAGACTGAATTCGGTGCTTACGTCATCCACATCGCAAAGAAGGATAACAACGATTACAACACAGTTGCATACAGAATGCTCACTCTGAAGTCTGATGCAAAGTCGGATGCTACAGATGCAGAGAAGCAGGAAGCGCTGCAGAAGACACTCACTGAAGCACAGACATTGTGCCCCGCTGGAATGGATCCCATTTCTTTCTACAAGATCGTTAAGGAGCACACAAAGGATCAGAACTCACTCCTCCAGGGTGGTTACAGCGTTCAGCCTGAGACATACTTCGTTTCCACTCAGGAAGATCCGATCGATCCGGCTGTTGTTGAAGCAGGCAAGTGGCTTTTCGACGGCGCACGCAAGCAGGGTGATGTATTCATCAAGGCTTCCGAAGACGGCTCAACAGTTTATGTCTTCTATTTCGAGGCAATCAGACCTGCATATGAAGTTACTATCAGAAACAACATCATCTCTGATAACTTCAACGCATGGAACTCCGCTCTTGAAGCAAATCATCCCGGCTATTCCATCAACGCAGGATTGTGCAGATACCTGATTTATTGATTGTTATTTTAATTAATAAATAATATAAACAAGCGCCGCTCTTACAGGGACGGCGCTTTTTATTTATTATGTGCACTTCTTTTATCGGCGTTTGGGGATAAGATTTAATAGCCTTTACACGGCAAATTAAGGAGGATATACCAAATGAAAAAGGTTTTAGCACTTATTCTCTGCCTTTCTGTGATGCTCGGTTTTGCATCATGCGCCAAGAAGGTTGAAGTACCTTCCAAGAGCGACGTAAAGAAAGCTGCAGCAGAAGAGTTTGACACAGATTTCAAGGTTGATTCTGAAGAGATCTCCGATGACGAGAAGGAAGCAGAGTGGGTCTTGATCTCCAAGGACGGTTCACTTCAGGTAACAGTTACATGGAACGCAAAGACACCTGACAAGTTCGAGTTCGATGATGAGGAGATCGCTCCCTCAGACACTGAACCGGCTCCCACAACATCAGAAGATCCTACTACTGAATCTTCTGAGGATCCCACTACAACAACCACAGAGACTTCAGCAACAGATTCATCTGAGGACAACAGCAATGCAACAGCTGCTCCCTCCGGTGTAAAGTATGTTAACTTCGATGAGATGAACTTCTACATCAACGGCAAGAAGTACACACTCGGAAAGACAACACTTCAGGATCTTATCGATGACGGTGTTCCTTTCGAGGATGGCGAGCTCGACGATGCCAAGAACAATCTCAAGTCAAGATACCAGTCTTCTTACATCAAGCTCAATCCCGGCGTAAAGGGCTACTATGTCTGGATCCAGGTATTCAACGAGACAGATGATGGCAAGCCGATGAACGAATGCTATATCAACGAGATCTATTACAAGGTTACAAGTCTTGTAAAGGAAGGCGAGAAGCAGAACTTCATTACTTTCGACTTCCCTCTTGACCTCAAGATGGAAGATCTCAAGGCAAATTCCGGCGAACCTAACGGAAGAACATACCACAACGAAGACAACGAAAAGTACATCTATGACACTCTCGAGTGGACAAAGAAGGGTACAAAGTTCATGAACTCCAACAGATACACCTTCGATTACACAAACGGTGAACTTAAGAACGTTGTAATCACTTACATTCCCTGATAAGCAGGTTTATATGAGGCTGCCTCCCCCAAAAAGAGGCAGCTTATTTTAAAATATATTTGTTTTATTTCGAAAATAGGTCTATTATTTAAGCGCCTTTATAAATGGTAATAAGGAGGAGACACAATGAAAAAGATTTTTGCACTTATTCTCTGCCTTTCAATGATGCTTGGAATTGCATCCTGCGCAAAGAAGGTTGAAGTACCTTCCAAGAGCGATGTAAAGAAAGCTGCAAAGGAAGAGTATGACATGGACTTCAAGGTTGACTCTGAAGACATCTCTGATGATGAGAAGGATGCAGAGTGGGTTTTGATCTCCAAGGACGGCACACTTGAGGTTACAGTAACATGGAATGCCAAGACTCCTGACGAGTTCGAGTTTGATGACAAGCAGCTTGAGGAGCCTACAACAACCACAACAACTGAGGAACCTACAACAACTACAACAGAAGAGCCTACAACTACAACAACTGCTGACACTTCTGCTACAGATTCTTCAGACAACTCCGGAAGCAACCCTAATCCCAATCCCAATCCTTCCGGCGCTAAGTATGTTAACTTCGATGAGATGAACTTCTACATCAACGGCCAGAAGTTCACACTCGGTAAGACAACACTCCAGGACATGATCGATGCAGGCGTACCTTTCAAGGATGGCGAGCTCGAGGATGCTAAGAACAATCTTAAGTCCAAGTATCAGTCCTCACCTTTCAAGATCGAGATCGGCAAGGGCTTCTCAGCTTCTGTTTATGTATTCAACGATTCTGATTCCGGCAGACCGATTAATGAGTGCTATGTTAACGAGATCACATACTATGGTTCTTACACAAAGGGCGAGACACAGAATGTTCTTACATTCGACTTCCCTTTCAACGTAACAATCGAAGATCTCAAGGCTAACGCAGGCGATCCTACAGAAAAGCCTTACCACAACGAAGAAGATCCTAAGTTCATCGCAGACTATCTCGAGTGGACAAAGAAGGGTACAAAGTATATCAACAGAAACAGATACAGATTCGAGTTCTACAACTATGAGCTCAGAAACGTTTCTATCACATACTTCCCTTGATCTGTCAGTTAATTAAGTTCTGATAACGGAGGCTGTCTCTTTGAAGGAGGCAGCCTCTTTTTTGCATATCCGATTGACAACCTACCAATCCTATTGTATTTTTATGTCAGTTTCAAACCGTTGACGGAGAGTGAGTATCTTAAGCAAACCGTTCAAAGAGAGCCCGGGGTGGTGAGATCCGGACAGCAAGGGGCTTAAGTGAATGGACTCCGGAGGGCGCGAAGGAAAGGGCTTTGTCCCAAGTATATTGCGACGTGAGGCACGCGTAAGAGGCCGGAGATATGTTGGTATCTTGTCTAAGCGCACGAGTCATATCGTGAATCAAGGTGGCACCGCGGATAAGAAGATTATTCGTCCTTGACTTAAAGACATCAGATCTTTAGTCAGGGGCTTTTTTATTGCCTCAGGCTAGGGAAAAGAGCCGGAGGTGACTGAAATGAAAGTAGTGCCGTCAATTGAAGAAGTCAGGGAATTTGCCGCAACGGGCAAGTATGACGTTGTTCCAGTAAGTACTGAGATCCTCTCTGATTTTACGACGCCCATCGAGACTATCCGCATACTGAAGAACGTATCGACTCATGCATATATGCTCGAGTCCGCGCAGTCTGACGAGAAGTGGGGCAGATATACATTTCTGGGCTTTGATCCCAAGCTCGAGATCACCTGCATCAACGGCGAGATCACATATGGCGATAAGACTGAGAAGACAGGCGATCCTTCACAGATCATAAGAGGCATCTTGTCCCGCTTCAGAAGCCCCAGACTTCCTTACCTTCCTTCTTTCACAGGCGGTCTTGTCGGCTATTTCTCCTACGATTATCTGACTTATGCAGAGCCCACAGCCAAATGTGATGTAACAGATACTGAGAATTTCAAGGATGTTGACCTCATGCTTTTCGACAAGGTCATAGCATTTGACCACGTAAGGCAGAAGCTCATCCTCATATCCAATATGTCCTTAGAGGACGTCGACGCAGGCTACCAGGAGACTATTAAGGACTTAGAAGAACTGGCAGACCTTCTTAAGAACGGCGAAAAGAGCGTTGATCCTGCCGGCAGGCTCCTTGGCGAAGTTACGCCCCTGTTCTCCAAAGATGAATACTGCGCCATGGTCGAAAAGGCCAAGAACTACATTCACGAAGGCGACATTTTCCAGATCGTTCTCTCGAACAGGCTCTCAGCACCTTTTGAAGGCAGCCTTCTTAACACATACAGGGTATTAAGAACGGTTAATCCCTCACCTTATATGTTCTATTTCGCAGGAACCGATGTAGAGGTTGCAGGCGCATCTCCCGAGACCCTCGTAAAGCTCGAAGACGGCATCCTTCACACATTCCCTCTTGCAGGCACAAGGCCGAGAGGCAAGACGGAAGAAGAGGATAAAAGGCTTGAAGAAGAGCTCCTGGCTGACGAGAAGGAACTTGCAGAGCACAACATGCTCGTTGACCTGGGCAGAAATGACTTAGGCAAGATCTCTGAATTCGGCTCGGTTGAAGTCGAGAAGCTCAGGAGCATCGAGAGATATTCGCACGTTATGCATATCGGTTCGACCGTCCGCGGCAGGATCGACAGCAGACACGATGCCCTTGATGCGATCGAAGCGGTACTTCCCGCTGGAACACTCTCGGGCGCTCCGAAGATACGTGCATGCCAGCTCATAGGCGAGCTCGAGAACAACAAGCGCGGCATCTATGGCGGCGCGATCGGCTATATCGACTTTACGGGCAACATGGATACATGTATCGCAATCCGTATCGCTTACAAGAAGAACGGCAAGGTCTTCGTCAGGAGCGGCGCGGGCATCGTAGCTGATTCAGTTCCTGAGAAGGAATTCGAGGAATGCCTGAACAAGGCAAGGGCAGTCCTTAATTCCCTTACACTTGCAGAGGAGGTATAAGCATGATTCTTCTTATAGATAACTACGACAGCTTCTCATATAACCTCTACCAGATGATCGGCGAGCTCAATCCCGACATCAGGGTAATAAGAAACGACGAGATGACAGTAGATGAGATCAAGGCTCTTGCGCCTGACCGTATCATCTTATCGCCCGGTCCCGGCCGTCCTGAAGATGCAGGAATCATCTGCGATGTTGCGGCTTCCATTCATGATATCCCGATCTTAGGCGTGTGCCTTGGCCACCAGGCTATCTGCAAGGCATACGGCGCGACGATCACTTATGCTGAGCGCCTGATGCACGGCAAGCAGTCCGATGTGGGACTTTACGCTTACTGCCCTCTTTTCAGGGGCATCGGCGAGCGCACCAAAGTCGCACGTTATCACTCACTTGCAGCTGACCGCGACACTATCCCTGAGTGCCTGCAGATCACGGCTGTGGCAGATGACGGCGAGGTAATGGCTGTAAAGCACCGTGAGTATCCGATCTACGGCGTGCAGTTCCATCCGGAATCGATCCTTACGCCGGACGGAAAGAAGATGCTCGAGAACTTCCTTAACGATTGCTGACTATCCAAGGTAGTAACCTTCCCCCTTAAGTAAAACCCCGGAGCCAATGAGACTTCGGGGTTTGCTTTTTCCGTTGAAATATTGCCGGTCAGTTCTTGTCTGCGGTTAAGAGTACATACTCCTTACGTGTTCTATGAACTTTGATGCAAGGGCGCTCGGGATCTTCTCCTTGTCCCATGAGAGGATGTAGTCGACGTTGACGGCGGGGGTAATGTTCTTTACCACTACATTTGAGTCGGCGGAGATGTTCTTGGCGACTGAAGCAGGGAAGATCGCGATGCCGATGTTCTGGTCAACAAGCTTACTGGCGTTTGATGAGTGCGCCGTCTTTACGATGAAGCGCGGTTCCTTGCCTGTGGGTTCGAACCAGGAACGGATCTCCTCTTCTCTGGAGTGACGTGATGAGATGATGAGATCTGTATCAACGATGTCCTTAAGTGAGACGGTCTGCTTCTTTGACTTGGCAAGAGGGTGTGAGCCCGGAATGATGGCTGCCCATGTGTCGCTGTATACGGTGATGCCGTCGAGCTGCTCGGTGTTGAGCGGAGTCATGGTGATTGCGAGCTCGAGAAGGCCGGACTTCATTCTGTAGGTGAGGTCGTCCACCGTGCCGCACCAGAGGTTATAAGTAACGTTGGGATATTCCTTTTTAAAAGAAGAGATCCATTCTGCGGCAAGGGAAGGACCGTTACTGTCTACGTGTCCTAAATAGAGCGTGCCGCTTAAGCCCTTCTTAACGTCGGTGATCTCGGTTTTCGCGATATCGGCAAGAGCAAGGATCTGTTCGCCTCTTCTCTTGAGGGCGAGGCCTTCGGGTGTGAGCGTAACGTGACGCTTGCCGCGGATGATGAGAGTGCACCCGAGTTCCTCTTCCAGATCCATGAGAGCTCTTGAGAGCGGGGGCTGTGAAAGGTGTAGACGTTCAGCTGCGCGGGTGATGTTGCGTTCTTCTGCAACCGTTAGAAAATAGCGTATTTGACGTAGATCCATGTGGCTTCCTCCGTAGGTTTTCTATTATACCCGAAAGGTATGGTAATACGAATACTATTTGTATTTTATTTCTTCCGGCCTTGGGGCTACAATATGCCTTGAAATCGTACAACGATATTCTAAACGCATTGAAAACAAATATCAATACACTTTGAGTATGATTTCTGACTTGAGTGACAGCGGTGGATGAAATGGTCCTCAAGTTGTGGGAGGAGAATATGAGACCTTACGAAGAGAAGTATGTCAGAGAATGCTATCAGGCAATGCAGGAAGAACATGATGCCTGCGGTATCGGCTTAGTAGTTAACATTGATGGCAGGAAAGAGTACCGCACTCTTGATGACGCATTATCCATTGTCGAGAAGCTCGAGCACAGAGCCGGCAAGGATGCTACCGGAGAGGTAGGCGACGGTGTCGGTATTCTTGTTCAGATCTCACACAAGTTTTTCAAGAACGCTGCAAAAGAGGCAGGCATCGAAGTAAAGGACGAGGGCGACTACGGCGTCGGTATGTTCTTCCTTCCTCAGGATACCAAGAAGCGCACACTCGCAATGCGCATGTTCAAGGTTATCACTGAGAAGAACGGCCTTAAGGTAATGGGCTGGAGAGAAGTTCCGACCAATCCCGATATCCTTGGTAAGGTCGCAAGAGATGCAATGCCCGTGATCATGCAGTGCTTCGTCGAAAGACCTGCTGACTGCGCAAAGGGCCTTGCCTTTGACCGTATGCTCTATGTCGCAAGAAGAGAATTCGAGCAGAGCACAGACGAGACATATATTACTTCTTTATCTTCAAGAACTATCGTATATAAGGGAATGTTCCTGGTAGGCCAGCTCCGCAAGTTCTATAAGGATATGCAGAGCAAGGATTATGAGACGGCGATCGCAATGGTCCACTCAAGATTCTCTACCAATACAACACCTTCATGGGAGAGAGCTCATCCTTAAAGAATGATCGCTCACAACGGTGAGATCAACACGATCAGAGGTAACTTCGACAGAATGCTCGCCCGTGAAGAGACACTCTACAGTCCTTCTATCGAGAATGA